>NZ_CAXUBY010000016.1:0-67268 GCF_964249515.1 Eubacterium sp. 3_1_31 | reverse complement strand
TTGCTAAGTGCAATCACATGGCGCTGTTCGTCCTTGCTGTCAACAAGGGCTTATGCACAACGTTTCGCACGGTTCTTAAAACTATGGCTTTCATCCACAAACAGCCGGTCTACGCCCAACTGTTCAAAAGTTACTACATCATCCTTTCTGGTCTGGTCATTGAGTTTCTTCATCCTCGCCTGCAGACTCTTCTTTGTTTTTTCCAACTGCTTGATGGTATAATTCTGTCCTGCCTGATGTGCCGCTTCTTCAATGGAGAACGTAATATCTGCAATCTGATCTTCCAGCATGGCAATCTGCCGTTCCCTTGAAAGAGGGATTTTCTCAAACTGTGTATGTCCAATGATCACGGCATCATAATCCCCTGTCGCAATACGGGAACAGAACCGTTTTCGGTTTGCCGGCTCAAAGTCTTTCTTCGTTGCCACCAAGATATTTGCTCCCGGATAGAGACGTAGGAAATCACCGCCCCACTGCTCGGTCAGATGGTTTGGCACAACATAAAGATTCTTCTGTGAGAGTCCCAGCCGTTTTGATTCCATACCAGCTGCGATCATCTGGAACGTCTTCCCTGCTCCTACGCAATGAGCCAGAAGGGTGTTATTTCCATACAGCACATGAGCCACTGCATTTTTCTGGTGCGGCATCAGGGTGATCTCCGGGTTCATGCCGACAAACTGAATATGGCTTCCATCATATTCCCGTGGACGGATGCTGTTAAATCGTTCATTATAAATCTTACAGAGATCTTCCCGTCGGTGCAGATCTTTAAATATCCACTCCTTAAATTCCTCTTTGATCAGCTCCTGCTTCTGCTGTGCCAGCATTGTTTCCTTCCGGTTTAATTCCCGGTGTTCCCCCTCGGCATCCTGTACCGTGTCATAAATCTTGGTATCTCTAAGGTTTAAGGCATCTTCCAAAAGACGGTAAGCATTGGCTCTCTGTGTTCCATATGTGGAAGTGACAAGGGCATTTCCGTAGCTGTCCACATTCTTTCCCATAACATTCCACTGTCCGGTCACTTCGGCATACTGGACTTTGACCTTGCTCCCTACATAATATCTTGGTGTATGGAATGTTTCTGCCATGAACCGTGTAATGTAATCCTCGGAGATCCAGGTTGCCCCAAGTCTTGCTTCAATCTCTGATGCATCCAGATCTTTTGGCTGTACCTGCTCCAAATACTGCACATTCACCTGATATTCCGGGTGATCTTCTGCAAACTGTTTTGCGATCTGCAGTTTCTCCCTCAC
This sequence comes from Eubacterium sp. 3_1_31, assembly GCF_964249515.1. Taxonomy (NCBI): domain Bacteria; kingdom Bacillati; phylum Bacillota; class Clostridia; order Eubacteriales; family Eubacteriaceae; genus Eubacterium; species Eubacterium sp. 3_1_31. The sequence continues at coordinate 66,015 of NZ_CAXUBY010000016.1, read as the reverse complement.
ATTTCCAGAAAGATATTCGTCCGACGGCTCCCATTTTTCACCGATCGGATTCTTAAAGATCACCCCTGCCAGTTCTTCTGTAAGCTCCTCTTCTGTTTTCCCTGAAAGCTGTGCCATATAGGAAAGGTCAACACCTGCCCTCTCACCAATGGAAACAGCAAGGGCTTCACTGGCAGTATCCACAGAAGTCACCGTTTCTGCCCGGCGGATCGTCCTTTTGGTAAAAATATCCGCTTTCCGTTTCAGTTCTCCCTTATCATCCAGAAATTCCAGAGAAGTCAAAAGACAATAGCTGCTGTCCTGACTAAATGCCCGCTTATTGGCATTGCTGCTGATAAGACCATATTTTGCTGTAAAGGTATCGTATTCTTCATTGAGTTTTCCCTGCAGCTTTGTGATCTGTTCATCGCTTTCCTCTTCCATCTGGCACTGGATCAGTTCATTCGTAATATCACGGATGTTCACCAGCCCTTTAACACGTTCCGCTGTCATAGCCGGAAGATCCATGCGGTTCATCACAGAATTTTCCCGGTAATAGACTTCATCATTCACTACGGTAAAACTGAAATTCTTTACATTCGGGTCTGCCGGGATAGAGACAACATCCTCCTCCAACTCTGTATCCGAAAGTTCCAGTTCCGTGATCGTACCATGGATATTCTGGACAGCTTCTTTTAATTGTTCTTCTAAGGTAATTCCTTCTTTTGGTTTTACGGTCACTTCCTGCTTTCCGTACTGGGTACTTTCTGTAGTAAAATCACCAAGCACCATTTCCGGATGCTCTGCAAAATAAGCATTGACCGAATAGCCTTCCGGTGTTTCCTTTAAATTTAACCATTCCGGTTCCTCAATGGATGCCCTGTCCCTTTTCTGGAAAAACAGAATATCAGAAACAACGCTGGTATTGGCATTTCTCTGGAACGCATTATTCGGTAATCGGATGGCTCCAAGCAGTTCTGCCCGGTTTGCGATATACTGTCTCACTGCCGGATTCTGCTTATCCATCGTTCCACTGGAAGTTACTACTGCAACTACGCCGCCTGGACGCACCAGATCAAGGGATTTTGCAATAAAATAATCATGGATCATAAAATGATGCCGGTCATATCTGCGGTCACTGACCTGATACGCCCCAAATGGAACATTGCCTATCACACAGTCAAAAAAGCTGTCCGGATAACTGGTTTCCTCAAATCCCTGTACTGCAATCTTGTTTTTCTGGTAAAGCTGTTTTGCGATTCTTCCCGAAACCGGGTCGAGTTCCACACCGTACATATTGGCTTTGCCCATACTCTCCGGGATCAGTCCCATAAAGTTACCGACACCACAGGACGGCTCCAGAATATTTCCCTGTTTCAGTCCCATATTTTCCAGTACTTCATACATACTTCGGATCACGGTCGGGGACGTATAAAAAGCATTTAAGGTCGATGCCCTTGCTGCACTGTATTCTTCCGGCGATAAAGTATTCTTTAATTCCAGATACTCATTCGCCCAGCTGCTGTTACTCTCCTCAAATGCCTGTGGGATACCACCCCAGCCAACATAACGGGATAAGATTTCCTGTTCTTCGGGTGTTGCCAGACGTTCTTCTTTCTCCAAAGTCTGTAACAAATGGATGGCTTCCATATTTGCTTTATACTTTGCTTTCGGACCGCCTGCTCCAAGGTCATTATCCTGAATCCGAAAGTTATGCGGTTCTGTTACAATCTTTTCTGCTTCCGGTTTCAAATATGGCTGGAATTCTCCTTCATATCCAAACAGTTCATTTTCTCCGGGAATATAATTGCGTCCGGTTTCCAGGCACCGGAACACATCGGCAGTTGGTGCATTGCTGACTGCATAAAACTCATCATACGAATATTTAGGGAAATCTTCTGTATGATAGGTCGACAGATGAAGTTCTGTATTGGAACGGGTCTGTGCAACCAGATCTTTTCCCTCTAGTCCTTCCGGCAATACCCCTACTGCTTCAAAGTGATACCCCTGATACTCAAAAACACCCTCATCCCAGGACTCTGCCAGTTCTTCTGCGGTTTTAGCTGTTGTCTCTTCTTCTGGTTCAGTTGGTTCCTGTCCCTCAGAATCTTTCGTTGTTTCCTGTTCCTGACTTTCCAGAATAGATTCTTCGGCAGTAACCTCTTCCTCTTCTATTTCCTCCACATCTGACATATCGACTACGGTCGGTTCTGCCACTGCCTTCGTATCCAAGAAATCAAACATGGTCATCTGGTGCCCTGACGGTTCTGTAAAGAATGGTTCTGCTTCTGGTGTCGGGAATATCGTATAGGTTCCTTCTGCATACTGATGAAGTTCCGAAAGAAGTTCTGTTTTTTGCTGATAGTTTGTCCCATACGCTTCAAAATCCAATGGAAGAGCTGCCAATGCTGCATCCATATTCTGTAACAGTTCTTCTGTCTGCTCTGGATTCTCTAAAACTGCCATCATTTCTTTTCTTGGTTTTTCCCAGAAGAAGTCCTCCGTAAATGGTCTGTCCATCTCTTCCGGAAGACGGTCATAAAAACGGAGTACCTTATTTGCCATCTGCTCCCGTTCATATTCCGGCATACGAGCATAATCTTCTGCCTGCAAGAACTGGTCATTCTTTATCAGATAAGCTACTCTATTTGCAACTTTATTCCAGGATAATATAATTGACGTATATGGATTCCCATAAGCACCTCTTGCAAGAAATAATCCTTTTCCATCATAGTTTGCGTGTGAATCATCGGCACCAGACAGTGCATGACTGCTTCCACCGATTCCATACTGTTCCTTGATAAAACCTGTCCTCGATCTTTCATCTTCATGCAGCAGATAAAAGGAATACGTCCTAAGCCTGCCCTGCGAATACGCTCCACCTCCTGCAAGATAAGCATCAATCTCATCCTGTGTAATGAACATCGGATGTTCTTTCCAGGCAAAGCCATCCCTAGCCTGATAAGGAATCACCTCATCCGCAAACTTCTGAAACTGCTTTGAGATATTTATAGGATTATAATGATGGAAACGCATAATAGAATGATTTTCTTCATAGGCTTCTGCCAGTGCATCCAGTCTTTCATTCAGTTCCGAAAGCCACTGTGGATCTTCCAGCTTTTCTTCCAGATAATCCGTGATCTCCGGATAGATACTGTGAAGATGTGGTAAATCCTCCTCATCAAAAACAATCTCGGCTACCCCTTCTGCCATATCCCCTTTCATATAGGCAAGAGCCTGTGCATGTTCTTTTACTGCATTGTTTCTTGCTGCATCCAATACAGACTGCGGTGCATATTCACCCTGGTCTAAAAGCTGATGGATACGTCCGCTGACATCTTCCCATGATAAAAATGCCTTATCTAAAATCTGGTCTGTGACCGTATGCCCCACTACGATCTGCATCCCGGTTTCATCAAACCAGACCGAATATTCACTTCCATCAATCTGAAAGCCTTTTCCACCTTTGCGGTATTCACGCTTCACAAACTCCGTATATTCCTCCGGGGCCTGTTCGCTCATAAAATTATAGATGATACGAAGTTGACTGCCCGCCCGGTTTCCTCCTGTCCGTAAAATATCATCGACAACGCTTTCTGGAATCGGGATTTCTCCGGCATAAAGGGCTGCTGCTCTTTCCTCGATCTGCCGTCTTTGTTCATTTGCAGTTGGATATTCGGGCAAAGATAAAGCAGAGGCAATTTCTTCCTCTGCTTTACTCAGTCCATCTTCTCTTGTATCTTCAACTAGCTGTATACCAATTCCGTCAAGATGCTCTCTTCCGCTGTTGCCATCAGTGCGTTCATATGTGCTGTCCAGGCCATCGGGTCTGCTTCCTTGTCCGGTGCCGGATGGTTCTTCAGCAATTTCTCCATCTGGCTGTCCATCCTCTCCTGTGCTGCCTTCTCGATTTCTGCCAGATGGCTGTTCAGCTTTCCTGTCAGGAACAGGCTCTGATAAAGGCTGTTCTTGTGTTCCTTCAGGAATCTCCTCCGAAGCATCCCGTATTTCCCTATCGTCACTTCTTCCTCCTCTACGGTCAGATTCGGAAACAGGTAATCTCCCTTGCGATGATATGTCAGTTCCATAATCGGTTCCTCCTTCATTTTCAATATTTTCTTCTTTTTTCGTTTCTGCATCACGGTTTTTAGTTTTACGCATTAACGTGATAAAGTTATTATAATTCCTTTCATTGGAATTTTCAACCTCTTTTCTCGCTTCTTCCAGAGAAATTTTATGTACGGTCTTTCCAATATCAATCAAAATACTCTCACTGAGCTGGCTTGCCGCATTTCCAAGGAAGGCAAGAACAGACAGACGGTTATAATCTGTGATATGCATGAAGTCCTCTTCTTCCAGAAGTTCCATCGGGTCAAGCCCACATCGCCTGGAAAGCAGATAGTAAACACTGTCTGTTGCCAGCTGACGAAAATCACTGCGGATCGTCACCTCATCCAGATCTTCCAGATAAGTACCTTCTACAGCATATTCCAATCCGTCCAGGTATTCCTCCAGATTATCACTGACCATTTCCCTTGCGACTGCCATCAATGCATCCTGCAAAGTTGCTGTATCTTTTTCTTCCAGAGCATAGACCTCTGCCAGATGGGTGAGGATCTCTTCTCTCTGGTGTTCCTGCATCTGCCACAGATACGGGCTTCTGCCCCCGGCTACCATGTGGGTATCCGAAATATCAAACACATAACGGAGTCTGGTATGCTGCCCTGTTTCATCAAGCAGGGCGATTCCCCTTGCACCACGGTTCACCCATCGGAACATCTTTTCATTCCATAATTCCAGTGATGCACAGGCCGTTGCTTCCGGATGCTGTGCATGGATCAGAAGCTGGTCTGAAAAAGAATAACGGTATAACCTTGATGCTGTGTTCATATAATCCATCCAGTCTCTGGGGGAACCGCTCACTGATACAGCATGTTCCTGTGCCAGATCCCGGATGTCCTGTAATTTCGACATATCGCTTTACCTCCTTGTCTTATTTCTTCTTTAGGAATTCCAGATGGAATCTCGGCTTGCCATCCTCCAGTGTGAGTAACAGATCTGCATCAAATTTCATATCTTTCTTTTTAGAATACAGACCTTTTACATGGGTACAAGCCTTATCAAGAAGTTCTCTTGCCATCTTTTTATCCAGATTTTTCCCCATGCTTCCCAGGAAACGGTTTTCTTTCCAAAGGGCAAAATCACACTGACGGTTTGAACAGTAAAAATTCTGTTTCCCCTCGAAAACATCACAGCCACAGACCGGACATTTGCCGATCACTTCCCTCTCCGTCTGGAATCTCCTGCGTTCCTCTTCTGGTATCTCCCTGCATACCTCTAAAATCTTACTTACAAGAGAAGTAATCTCTCCCATAAACTGAGTATCTGTAATCTGTCCCTTTTCCATCATCAGCAGCTGGTTCTCCCATTCTGCAGTCATTACTGCTGATTTCAGATAAGCCGGCATGACATTCACCAGTTCCCTGCCCTCTGTGCTTGGCAAGATCTGCTTTCCTTTTCTGACTGCATAGCCGGAAGAAACCAGTTTTTCAATGATACCTGCCCTGGTTGCCGGAGTCCCCAGTCCTTTCTTCTCTGTCTCCGAATCAAAGTCTTTATTCCCTGCGGTTTCCATAGCGGCAAGGAGGGTATCTTCATTGAATGGTTTTGGCGGGGAAGTAAAATGCACTGTCTTTTCTGCCTTTACCGGAGAAAGCGTCATTCCTTCTTCATATCCATATGGGATGGAAGTTTCTTTTTCCGTTTCTTCTTCCGGCTTGGCTTTCACGCACTGGTTCTTAAAGGCATTACCCGCCGCTTTAAATCCCATCTGCACCGGCACTTTTCCTCTGGCAGTAAAATCATGTCCCTGACATTTGACCATAATATCCGTCTGCTCATACTGATACTCTTCCCCTGTTGCCTGCACCAGCTGCTGGCAGACCAGCATCATCAGGTTCTTTTTGTCCGCTGTCAGATCAGAGATTCCTTTTTCTACGGCTTCTTTTGTTGGAAGAATCGCATGATGGTCGGATACTTTTGCATTGTTAATCACTCTGGTGATGTTATGTCCCAGCTGTCCATAATCCAAGAACGGAAGTAAGACTGGCATTTTCCCTACCAGTTCCTCTACGGTATCCCTCATATCCTCCGTCACGAACTGGCTGTCCGTTCTTGGATAAGTGACCAGCTTTTCTTCATATAATTCCTGCAGCATATCCAGTGTTTTCTTTGCCGTATAGCCAAAGTAACGGTTTGCTTCCCTTTGCAGACTGGTCAGATCATAAAGTTTGGGAGGAAACGCTTTCTTTTGTTCCCTCTTTATCTGTGTAATCACTGCTTCCGAATCCATACATAAGGAAGCAAGGAGATCGGCTGCTTCCTCATTTGCAATATTTTCAGAAACTACCGTAAGCCTTCCGTCTGTCAGTGCTACTTTATAAAAGGCTTCTTTCTGAAAATGCTCAATCTTATCCTGACGTTCCGCAAGCATGGCAAGCGTTGGCGTCTGCACTCTGCCCACAACCAGACGTTTAAAATAACAGGTCGTATATGCCCTAGTTCCGTTCATTCCGATCAGCCAGTCTGCCTGTGCCCTGCATACCGCAGCCATGCAGATATTCCGGTATTCCTCTGCTCCTTTCATTGTCTGAAAACCTGTCCGGATTGCCGTATCTTCCATGGAACTGATCCATAAACGCTTCACCGGTTTCCTGCAGCCGGCAAGGTCATACACTCTCTGGAAGATCAGCTCCCCTTCCCTTCCTGCATCACAGCCATTTACCAGATAGTCCACATCTGCCCGGTTCATCAGGCTTTTTAACACATCAAACTGTTTCTTTTTATCTCTGGAAACTTTCAACTTCCAGACCTGCGGGAGAATCGGAAGGTCATCAAACTGCCATTTCTCATATTTCGGGTCATATTCCTCCGGCTGTGCATACTCTGCCAGATGCCCAAGGCACCAGCTGACAATACAGCTCTCCCCTTCTAAATATCCGTCCTCTTTTTTATAAGCTGACAGGTTTTTGGCATAACTCTGTGCCACACTTGGTTTCTCTGCGATTACTAAAAATTTTGACATACGTTTTTCTGTCCTTTCTACTGAAAAAGGGCAGCCAAACTACTCTGGCTGCCCCCTGTCCTTATTTTGGTTGCTTCTTTGAAGATGGAAGTTTATTCTTCCTCATCCTCTTCTTCATTTACATACGGTCCATCAGAAAACTCCAGCTGTTCGCTTACATAGTCCTCCTCTTTGCCACGTCCATGCTTTTTATAAACGGCAATCCCTGCCACTCCAAGAATCACTGCAAGTACGATTGCTCCAAGTCCTTTTACATTCATTCCCGTCTTTTCTTCTTTCTTCACTTCGGTTTCCTCCTCTACTGCCGGGGTAGTTTCCGGTGTGGTTTCCGGAATCACTACGGTTGATTCTTCGGTTTCTTTGCTCTTTTCTGTCTCATCCAGAAATTCTGCCAGGTCATTCTCATCGACCAGGGACATCATGTACACGTTTTCTGTATTGCTGGAACGGTCAATGACCATATAAAATGTATTTCCCTTCTTGGTCTGGATGGTAAGGAACTGTTTCGTATCATCATTTTCCTTATCATCCACCAGCTGGGCATTTCCCGGAGTAGAAAAAGCCGAATTATCCCCTTCCCCGGTGACCCTTCCGATATCCTCTTTCTTCTCCGTATCTTCTGTTGATTCTGTTGCCGTTTCTTCTACTACCTGTGTCGTTGTCTCCTCCGCCGGTGGGTTTGCGTTTGCATAAACCGTAGCAATGGATGTCCCGGAGATCATGGTGACTGCCATGGCAATCATAAGCAGTTTCTTTACCACTTTATTCCTCATCGTCTAAAACCTCTCTTTCTGTCATCTGACCAACAGGTGGTCTGTGAACTTCTTCGTTGTTTTCCTTTTTCTGCGGAGCTTTTGCATCCTCCACCGTGATACCGCCGTCCTCATCCATCTGAATCGTAACGGTTCCTTTCTGAATCCCGTCAAGCAGGACAAGCAGGCTGCGGCTGTCCAGCTTCATGGAACGGAACGACTTAACGATCTCTATATCTTCCATCTGCTGTCTCAATGTATTCTGCCGCTTCAGGTGTTCCTGTAATTCAGCGATCTTATCCTCTGTTTTCTGAATATCATTCAGAAGTTTTTTCAATTTCATGTTCATCTGCCCTGTCACCTCCTCTAATGCAGACGACCAAACGCCATAAAATGTTCCTGCCAGTAAGCACTTGCAATGCTGGTATACTGGACAGGCTTGCCACAGTGAATCATCATGTTATTGCCGACATAGATTCCCACATGGCTTGCTCCCGGTGTGTCATAGGTTCCCTGGAAGAAGATCAGATCTCCCGGTTTTGCCTCCGATGGTGATACCTGCGAACAGTGTGACCGCAGCTCATCGGCAGTACATCTTCCGACATTCCATCCATTTCCACAGTTATTGATAACCCAGCTTACAAAGCCGGAACAGTCAAAACCACTTGGGGAATAACCGCCCCATACATATGGAACACCCAGATATTTTTCTGCTTCCTGTATCATTTTTGCAAACTGTGGATCAGATAAAGCATCTGCCGGTATGTCGTAACCAAATCCACTGCTTCCGGTGGGTATGCTGTTTAGATCAAACAGATAATCACGGTTGCCATAATATTTGTTATACGCATCGTAGCGTTCCTGTTCTTCCTCTGTCATACGGCTCCTTAACACGGCATCCAGGCTGTGGTTTGTCATCGTCACATCCAGACGGTTCACCTCTTTTGTAGTCGTGACCTGCACTTCCTGGTTTCCATTGCTGTCTGCTATGTAGGCTTCCCATGTCTGGTGTCCATGTGCGGATGCCGCCGCATGATTGTCATAGTAAACATCGAACTGTACCCCATATCTTGCGAACGCTCCGGTATCTTCTACTACATATTCCACACCGTTCATGACTACATGGGTTCCGATCGGCACAAATGGATTCGCCGCATCCACGGCAATCGTATGGTTTGCTGTCGGCATTGCCCCACTGGCTGTCGGTCCGCCACTCCACTGGCCACAGCAGATCGGGCAGTTACAGTACCCACTTGTCACAACCAGTCCCAAGGACTCCCCTACCCGGACAGTCTTGGTTTCTGTAACTGTTTCTCTGGTAGAGTCTGTGGTGATTCCATACTGCTGTCGGAAGATCTCCTTAATCTCCTCTGCCACTTCATCGTAAGTGAAGCCGCCGTATTTTACCGTAAGATAAGAAATCAACTGATATGGGTTATGACCGATCTCATCAATCTGGTACCGGTATTCGTCATAATCCGGATGGGTGGATTCCATCTGATTGATCTGTGTATTCAGTGCTTCTTCCAAGGCACGGTACGCATTTTCAGCGGCATAAATATCTTCATCCGTACTGGAATAGCTGGTAGAGATGATTGCTGAAGAAGCTCCCTGCAAAGATGCCGTACAGCTGGTAAAACTGGCTGCGATCAGCACAAAGATCAGAGCAAAGACAGCTACCGTGGCAAAAATCCCCCGGTTCTGTGCCGCCACCATCTTGACGGCATCTTTCGCTTTTTCCGTAAACTTCTGTGCGGAAGTGATCGCTGCATCCTTTACTTTTTTACTCTGTCTGGCTGCCTGATACTGCTTCTGGTAACGCTTCTTCTGAAAGAGTTTCTGCAGGGCAGATTTCTTTTTCTTCTCTGCTTCTCTTTTCACTGCGTCCTTCGCTTCATTTCCATAGGCAGTCTCAAATATCAGCCTGCTCCTTTCTGCTTCATCCAGGACGCTTTCTTTTAATCTCCGAGATTCTTCCCTTCGCCCTTTCAGCCGTTCCCGCATGTAGATGGATTTCCTTGCAAGACTTTCCCCGACAAGCTCTGCCCGGTGTGCCCCTTCCACTGCCGCATTTTCATCCTCTTCTTCGTGCGTTTTCCAGTGTGCTGCTGTGACTGCCGCATCTTTGACTGCCGATGCCGGATTCCGGATACCGATCCCGGCACCATGTACCATGCCGTCACCCTCATCACCAAAAGACAGACGGGAAACTTTTTTCCGCTGTTCCTTCAGCACCCGTTCCCTTTTGGACTTGCCTTTGATCTCCTCGTGGAACTTATCCAGGGAATCTTCCATCACTTCGGAAGTTTCCCGGTAACGGGCAGATTCTCTTTTGGCTGCTTTTTCTTCTCTGGAAGTCTCCTTTTCCTTCCTTCTTTCCTTTGCAGCATAATCCCTGACCATCTTTTTCTTCCGAAGATCCCGGCTGTCTGCAACTGTCTCCAGATATGCCCGTTCCCCTCTTGGCTGTCCACGGATACTCTCTGTGCGAAAGGCAGATTTGGGATTTTCTCCATTTTCAACGGAAATATCTCCCTCTATTTCTACCTCTTCACCCATATCTGAGTTTATATCCTGGTCGGATACATGTTCCCTGCTATATCTGGGTTTTCTGGAACTCTGCTCTGGCTGCTCCATCTCCCGTTCTTCTTTAAGCCGTTCATGTCTGCGTTTACTAAAATCCAGTTCCTCTTTCTTCTCACTGCGGGAAATCTCGGTATCCGTATCCCGTCCGGTGATCCTTTTTTCTTCCTTGTTCCGGAGGTTTTCTTCCCGCAGACCATCCCGGCTCATCTTCTGGACGGTTTTATCTCTCGCCTTATACTCATGCTCCTGCAACTTTGACCATCCCCTTTACTGTTTTGTACCGGTTATTCTGTCTTATCCTGATAGTCCTCCCATTTTTCCAACACTTCATCTGCCATCCCTGCAATGGAATCCGTCAGCTTGTCTGTCATTCGCTCACTTAAAGTCCCCCTTACAGCCAGACAAGATACAATTCCCGTAAAGTCAATCAGTTCTGCCAGATAGATAAGGTCATCCACCATCTCATCAGCCATTACTTTTTCCTTTCTGTCCTTTTCCATTTTCAAAATCTCCTTTTCATTGTCTGCACAGATTCTTTCTGCAAATACGCAGCAAGGCTCACCGCTGCATCTCTCCATGTTTCTGTAATCTTCCATCTTGTAATCCTCCATGATTTCCGGGCAGAAAAATTACCGGAAGTATTCCCCCCGGCTCATCCTCTACTCTGTTTTATTTTGTTTCGTTTATTTCTTTAATCGTCCCGTTCTCCGATACCAAGTTTCTTCCGTTTCTCCACCTCGTCCGGCTTGGAAGTCATCAGGGCATACAACATCAGGGAATTATCAAACTTATCCTTGAACGGGATAATGGTGCTGCCATAAAAGACCAGTCCCTCACCTTCCCCGCTGTTCGTTACATAAGAAAGCTGGTGTGGGGAAATGTTGAGCTGTTTTGCAAGGATCTGTCTGTCACCGGATGCCTGGTTGAGCATCAGGATAAAGTCAGAGTTTTCAAAGATGTTCTCAATCTCCCGGCTGGCTAACAGGTCTTTTACGTTCTGCGTGATACCCGTAGGGATACCACCCCATTTACGGAATCGCTTCCAGATCTCCACGCTGTATGCTGCTGTCTGCTCCTCTTTTAAGAGCAGATGGAACTCATCAATATAATATCTGGTACTCTTATTCGCAGAACGGTTGATCGTTACCCTGTTCCACACCTGGTCCTGCACGATCAGCATACCCAGTTTTTTCAGCTGTTTTCCCAGATCCTTAATGTCAAAACATACGATACGGTTACTCAGTTCCACGTTGGTTCTATGGTTAAACACTTTTAAGGAACCATTGACGTAGATCTCAAGTGCCGTTGCCAGACGCTGTGCTTCCTGCTCTTTCTGATTACGGAGAAGATTATATAAATCCTCTAAGATCGGCATTTTTTCCGGTACCGGGTCAGAAAGGAAATCCTGATAGACCAGCCTTACGCATCGGTCAATGACGGTCTTTTCAACCGGCTCCAGTCCGTTCTTTCCGCCAACTACCAGCTCACAAAGGGACAGGATGAAGTCCGATTTTAAGGAAAGCGGGTCATCATCGTCAGCGTAATCCAGGTTAATATCCATCGGATTGATATAATCGTGGCTGGTCGGGGAAATACGGATCACCTGTCCATGAAATGCCCGGACTAACGGATAATACTCCCCTTCCGGGTCACATACGATAATGTCATCTTTCGTCACGATAAATGCGTTTGCAATCTCTCGTTTTGACGCAAACGATTTACCGGAACCCGGTGTACCAAGAATCAGTCCGTTCGGGTTCTTCAGCTTCTTCCTGTCTGCCATGATAAGGTTATTGGACAGGGCATTTAATCCATAATAAATGGACTCCCCACTCATAAATAATTCCTGTGTGGTAAACGGGACAAAAATCGCCGTGGATGTCGTTGTCAGTGCCCGCTTGATCGGTACGAAATTCATCGCAAGCGGCAGACAGCTCATCAGTCCCGGCTCCTGCTGGTAATCCAGCCGTTTCAATGCACAGTTATATTTCTGTGCAATACCTGCAGTCTGGAACACCACATTTTCCAGTTCCTGTTTGGTCGGTGCGGTATTTAAGAACAATGCTGTCACAAGGAACATTCGCTCATTTCTGGACTGCAGATCTTCCAGAAGCCTTTTTGCCTCCCCACCGTATGTATTTAAATCCGAAGGGATAATGTCCATGTCATAGCCTGCCCGGACTGCTTTTTTCTGTTCCTCGATCTTCATACGGTTAATATCCGTCACCTTGCTTTTTACCAGTTTGATCGCCTTCATCTGGTCGATGGACTGGATATGGAAATTCACCATCAGGTTGCTGTCCATCTCCAGAAACTCTGCCAGCATCTTGTCGGTAAGTTCCGGTGCAAGGATCTGTAAATAGGAAACAGCTCCCATCGTGCCGCCCATCTCAAAATCTTTTCCATTCTTAAATACAAAACTGGTCGGTGCGACATAATCCTTGGTACTAAGCCCTGTCCGAAGTACATCGTCATAAGAGAAATGGAACGGAACTTTGCTGTCCTGGTTAAAGGTTTCATACATGATCTGTAACCGTTCCTCTCCGTTCAGCGGATAGGCAGATACCCCAAGGATCTTAAAGTTATTCAGAATATCCGACTCGATACGTTCCAGTTTTGGCCGTGCTTCCCGGATATTCTCCGCTTCAATCCCAAATGTGATATATTTGGTACGCATCAGCCCGTTATTTCCTTTTGCCAGCTGGTTATTGAGCATCTGGGCAAACTCCATACGTAGGTCATCAAATTCATCCTCCTGCGGATTGATATGGATGACCTTCTCATACTCTGCCATGTTGCTGTGCTGGTTGATAAAAGACAGCTGAAAATGAATTGTGCTGTCAAAGTAATTCAGGAAATCACACCAGTTTTCAAAGATGGCGTTCTTATCTTCATTCTGTGCCAGCTGATAGTTGATGTCATAAAAACGGATCGTCTTGGAATAAAACTTGTCCTGCACCCGGCAGATACCGTCCCTTCCCATCTCATGGTATGGAATCGACTGCTGTGCAGTGATCCTCTTATCTCTGGCACTATCCGGTGTTTTCTTTCCTGTCCCACTGCCTTTCGTTCCGGAAACCACTTTTCCTGCCGGACGCTGCCCCGACGGTGCTGCGACAGATCTTCTCTTTTTCTTTTTTGCGTTTTTCTTTGCGTCACGCACTGCCTGCTTTTCTGCTCTGGCTGCCAGCTTTGCTTCCCTTTTTGCATTTTTCTTATCCGCTTTTTCATGTTCCTTATGCAGTTTTTCTTCATATTTCTGTGCCCTTTTGAGGGCTTTCTTTTCCCTGCGTGTCAGTTTCCGGTTCGGTCTGCGGACACCTCTTTGGCGTTCCAGTGCTTCATACCCTGTTACCATTGGCTCATCGTGCAGCCTGCCGTTTACTGGTTTTCTTTTCATTGCGGGGTCTGGAAGTTCTTCTTCTCCATCCTCCTCATCCAGCCAGTAATCATCCGGATATAATTCGTCTAAACTCTGTGGCGGCTGTCTATCGTTTTTTCTTTTTAACACTCTTCGTTCCCCCTTTCTTCTTTCTGACCACGGTATACTTTTTCTCGTACATATTTTCCATCTGGTACTTGCGTACCGGAGGACGGATAAATTTTACGGTAATCATATTTTTTAAGACCTTTTCTAACGGGAGTCCATCCTTCTCATACATGGCAAACAAAAATGCCGGAAGCATCAGAAGGCACATCCCGGTCGCTGCGTTACTGGAACCAATGATTCCCCTGCTTAAGAAATAAAACGGAAGCCCTACCACCGCCGCAACCCCAAAGCAGATCAGCTGCCGTTTCGTCAGATTGAAAATGATCTTATTCTTAACCTTGGTTAAGTCTTTAGGCACAGATACAAATGCCATTGCCAGTTCCTCCTTTCTTAGTGGGCGTTAAAGATACTGCGGGCAAAGTTTCCTGTTTTCATCAGACTGAAACACAGGATCACCGTGTATGCCATCACGCCGAACAATGCAGAATGTATGTTATCTGACATCTGGATGTTTGCGACCAGAACCGCATAGATTCCCACGCAGACCATCATAAAAAATCCCTGGAATGCCAGTGCAAACAATCCACGAAGATAGTTGTTCCCGATCTGCCCCCATTCCCGGTTGGACATGGTTGCGAACGGGATCGCTCCAACGGACGAATAGAGATAAATCTCAATCATACGTCCATACAAAATCACTGTAATAAAGACTGAGATAATCTTCATACACAGGCTTACAAGCATCGTTTCCAGTGCCAGTATGACAAGTTCACCAATCTCCATAGATTCCATCGCTGTCTCCATCGTGGAGATCATCGTATCTATATTGATCGCTGTATCAGAACTGATAACCCCAGCTGCCCGGCTGACTACGGACTGCCCGACATCAAATACCGCCATCGTGATCGTAAAGGTATGGCTGACGATCCAGACTGCCACCCACATCTTGAAAAAGTATTTAAAGAACATCCAGGTGTCAATGTCGTGCATGTTGTTCTTTTCCGTCAACATGGAGATCAGCTCATAACAAAGTACAAATGTGATAATCATACCGGCAATCGGTACAATGACCGACTCGGAAAGATTCTGTATCATGCTGTAAATGCTGCCATTCCAGCCCTGCGGTGTCTGCCCAACCTGAGCAGCAATCTGACCGGTCTTTTCATTGACATCGGTATACATTGTTGTCAGGTTGGAACTTACCATGCCTGTCAGAAGATTCCTCATCCATTCTTCAATCGCTTCAAATATCCGATCCATGAGTCATCTCCCTCCTGCTTCTCTCAGCTGAACAATCCGGACAGTAACGGTACCAGCTGGGTGCCGATCAGAACGACACCGCCTCCTGCCATCAGCTGCTTGATCCCCTGGGACTTTGCACCTGGGTTGTCGTTTCCATATCCTTCTAACAGGTTGATAACACCCCATACTGCAAGTCCGGCTCCAATCGCCACCACAAGTGTCTGTAAAATATTGATTGCCTGATTAAAAAACGCCATATTCGTTGTCTCCTTTCAAATCTCTGTATTTCTCTGGTTTCTATCTTTAAGAAGTCTTTTCCGGCTCTGCCCTTACGGGCGGCCTTTCATGATCTCTCAAATCCATCACCTCCCAAAAGGGTAAAGAAAAAAGAGCTATGTGTCTGAATCTTTCACATGCTCTGCTTCCTTGTTTTCTGTATTTAATTCTTCTGCCAGACTCTCTTCCGAAAACTCATACAGGTCAAATTCCTGTGTCCTCGTCAGTTTCACTTCCATCCGATGCCGCATATACGCTTCCACATCAAACTCATTTTTCTTATCGTAGTCTGACAGCTCCTTATACCGTTTGTGTCTGGTAATATCGAACTTGTCACTGAAAAATGGTCTTACACCCCGAAGCTGCAAGATACATTTGCTGCCATCCATGACCGCAAGTTCGTCCCGGCTCATCAATTCCTTTCCTGTTTTCTGATAGTTCATCCCGTAAGAACGGCTCTGTCCACGGGTGTCCGAAGTGTTATATAAATCAATCGTTTCTTTTCCCAGCGTCTCGGAAATCTCCTTTAAGGTCGAACTTTCCTTACCGCCAAGGAATAACATCGTATCGCAGTTGCCTAGGATTGTCTCAGCTGCATCTTTGTAGATCGTCTTTAACTGGGACTGCGACTGGAGGATAATGGATGCAGAGATTTCCCTGCTACGGATGGTTGCGATCAGCTTGTCAAACTTTGGAATCTGACCGATATTTGCGAACTCGTCACAGAGGATTCTGACGTGATATGGCAGTCTGCCATGATGTACATCGTCCGCCCTGTCACATAACAGGTTGAATAACTGGCTGTACATCATCGCCACAACAAAGTTAAAGGTATCATCCGTATCGGAAATGATAATAAACAGTGCTGTCCTCTGGTCACCTACCATATCCAGTTCCATCTCATCATAGCTCATGATCTCACGAAGCTCTGCAATGTCGAACGGTGCAAGCCTTGCACCACAGGAAATCAAAATACTCTTTGCTGTCTTTCCCGAAACGAGTTGTCAAGGACTTTTTAATCAAATTCACAAAAAAGCCACAAAAAAAGTGCCAGGAAGCAGATTTTAGCTCCTGACACTTTGGCGGATGGGTTATTTTCTCCTGCTTAACAGTTCGTCGCAAAGGTACGCATATTCCGGCAGTTGGTCGATATAGGGTTTCCAGCGCCGCTTAATCTCGGCCAGTTCCAGCGGATCGGCGTCCTCGAAGTCATGGTCGTTTCCGGTCATTCCAAAAACATCCAGTGCTATATCATTCAAGCACTCATAACAAAGGCCAGTAGCGGACTCTATCCAGTTGCCGGTATCAATATAGACCGGGTCGATAGATATTGCCAGCCACACATAGCCGACCTTGTCCGACCAAACCAAATCATAAGCGGTCATCTGCTGGATATGTTTCTCAAACACTTTGCGGACGCGCTCAATCTCATTTTTCTCTTTTTCTGTGTACAGCATTTTCATGTCCTCCTTGGCTAAAAGTTTTGGTGTGTACCATCATCAGTTTAACACAAGGCGGCTGGCTTTATCAGCCGGTCACATCTGCTGTATCTCGTTTTTAAGCATACGCTTGATTTTGTCGCTCATGGTTTCGGTGCTGGTGTCGCTGAAATGGACGCGCACCTTGTAGGTGGTCTTGCCGATTTTCTTTACCAGCGCGGGGGCGTCCTCCGACGCTCTGGCCGGAGTGGTGTCTGCGGTCTGCATGGTACGGGTTTCTTCGTTCATGGCGCTCCTTTCTCCGGGCGGGGCTGCGCCGTCCGGCAAAACAATCAGTCGCTCTTACGGTTCACAATGTCTTTCGCCGCCTGCTTGGTGGCCCCGGCGTTTTCCTCTCGGAAGTTTTTCCCGGCAAAGAGGATCGGGGCGCACCGTTCCAGGATACGGTCATAGATACGGGCGTGGGCCAGGTCAGGCGGGTTCTTGAGTTCGGCCAGCTTCAGGTTGGTGGTGATTATCATGGGCCTGCGGCTGCGGTAGCGGCTGTCAATGACGAAAAACATCTGCTCCATCGCATACTCGGTACTGCGCTCCACACCCAAATCGTCAATGATGAGCAGGTCGTACTCGTCAAAGCTGGCGATAAAGTCGGCCCTGTCCTCGGAAAACATCCCTGTCAGGCGGTTCAGGATGGTGGGAAAGTTCGTCATCAGCACCGGCACATCCCGGTCAAGCAGGGCGTTGGCGATACAACCGGCGAAAAAGGACTTGCCGGTTCCCACATCCCCGAACAGCAACAGGCCGGTGTTGTCCTTATAAGCTTCCTTCCAGTTCTCCACATAGGCGCGGGCTTTGTCCATCAGGGGATTTTGGCCGTTGTCGTTGGCAAAGGTGTAGTCGTACAGATAGCGGTCTTGCAGGCCCTGGGCCTTCCGGCGCCTGATACGCTCCATGCGGCGCTGCCGTTCCTCGGCGGCCCTGCGCTGTTCCTCGGCCTCCCGCTGGCACTGGCAGATACAGCGTGGCATGAAGTAGCCCGGTTTCCCAAAGCATGGCACAACGGTCTGCCTCTGGCCGCCGCACTTCTTACAGTGAATGAGGCCGTCTGCCGGGTCTATGTACTCGTCCCCGGCCAGCTCCACACCGGCGGCTGCCTTGTCGATCAGCGCCCGGATTTCTGCGGTAATCTCCATCATACGGTTTCATCCTCCTTTACGCTGTAATCCCGGTTTCGGGTGGGCGGGGCCGCCTTTTTCGCGTCCTCACCGGCCCAGCGCCGGATGGTGGCAGCATGGCTCTGATACCGCTTGCCGGTAGAGGCCATGTACTCGGACAGCTTTTCGATGTACTGGCCCCATACGGTGGGAAAGCTGGCCTGCAAGTCTGCCAGTTCCCCGTCCGTCAGGAAAACATTCTGGTAACGGCCATAGGCGCGGGCGCGCTCACTCTCTCTATTCTCTATACTCTTATCTCTAATATCTAATCTCTTATCTCTAATCTCTGGTGGACAAATGTCCCCCCGGCTATTTGGTGGACAAATGTCCGCCCCGCCGGATGGGAGCAGTTTTTGACGCTTCAACCGCATACGCTCTTTCTTTTTCCGTTCCCCCTCGGTAGAGGACTGGCCGATCAGCAGCTGGATGTCAGCCATGTAGTAGGCTCCGTCGGTCAAAATCTCCACAAGGCCAAATTCAACGAACACCTTCAAGGCCCGTTCCACCGTCCCCACCTGATGGCGGGTAAAGGTGGCGATGGTCTGGGGCGTGTGGGGCAGATGGTCGTTAAGCATGAGGATACCGCCGTTTTTGAGGGACATGAGGTACATTTTCAGCAGCAGATTGGAGTACAGCAGGCCATCCTGCATACTCTCCAAAATGACCATCGTTTCGCTGTTGTAGAAGTTTTCTTTCAACTTGAGGTAGTAATATTTTCGGTTATCTGACATAGGGTTCCTCCTTGGGGTTATTTCAGGGGTCTGTACGCCTTTAGAGGGCCGTTTTGGGGGCCAAAGGATAAATCTATCAGGCCCCCAGCGACACCCTTGAAAAAAGCCTTGATTTACAAGGGCTTTTCAGCTCCTAAATGCGTAGAAAGGTAGTATCTTTTCCGCTGTCGTTCTGCCTCTTTGCGGCGGCGTACCTGAACAGCACATTCCGGGCAGTATTTGGCCCGGTTGGAGCCGGGTGTGAACAGCGCCCCGCAGACGGCGCACCGCTTGGCGTCCAGGCGGTGGAACAGAGCCGTTTCCAGTTCTCTGTCCAGCGGCAGCACTGCCGCCCGGAACCACCGGCACAGCAGGGAGTAGGAAATGGACTGGACGCAGACACATTCCTCCCCATCGTCCAGCGCGATACAGTTACCGCCGTCATAGTTGCAGCACTCATGTACCAGCCGCCGCGCTCTGCGGTACTGGCGGTAGTCCATGACGGGGATGGGTTCAGGCTTGCTTTTCTTCATGCTGGCACTTCCTGCACCCGCCGCAGTTACCGCATCCCTGGCAGGCATGGGCCTCCGGCTCCGGGCCGGTGGGCGCGTCTGCCGGTTCCGGCTGCAAGAGGGCAAGGGGCAGGCGGATATTCAGGTGGACAGTGACGGGTAAAATAATCTGCTTCATAAGGCAATCTCCTTCCATGAGTGAATGTTGACAATTCTGTGCAAAGGTGTGTCGTGAAACGCGACGCACCGCAAGGGGTCGGCAAAACACCGTACCCTTTACCGCTCCGGCCCCCGGTCGCGGGGCTTGTCCCGTTCCTGGCGGGCCAGTTGGTCGGCGGCCTTGCGGAGCCGTTCCACGGCTTTCAGTTCCTCCCGCATGGCCTTCATGTCGATGCTGTCCACCTGCTTCTGGGCGGTCAGCAGGTCGATCTCGCGCCGCCATTCCTTCGGGGAAAGTTCCTCTCCGCTGGCTTTCAGTTCCTTCAGATACCGGTCTGCCGCGTCATAGAGGATCAGCTCCCGGCTGTGGCGCTGCTCGAACAGCTCCCGCTTTTCCGGCTTCATCCTGGCAAGCTGTTTATGAATGGCCTTGTACTCGTTGTACTGCGCCCACATCTCCCCGCGCTCGGTGAGGACAGCGATCCGGCGCTCGGCCTTGACGATCTCTCGCCGCAGGTCATAGTAGCGGGTGTTCATATCTGCGATTTTTTCATGGAGCTGCTGCATGGATTGGATGCCGTTTGCCTGCAAAAAGCTGAACAGGGCGGCGCTCTCCTGCAA
Source organism: Eubacterium sp. 3_1_31 (assembly GCF_964249515.1). Classification (NCBI taxonomy): domain Bacteria; kingdom Bacillati; phylum Bacillota; class Clostridia; order Eubacteriales; family Eubacteriaceae; genus Eubacterium; species Eubacterium sp. 3_1_31. The sequence goes on along the minus strand of NZ_CAXUBY010000016.1, from coordinate 45,951 downwards.
TGCCCGGATTTTTCCGGTACGGGTGTCAGGCCGCTTGAGCTGCTGCTGGGCCTCCCACAAGTCCATCATGCTGGGCTGCTGGCCCTCCGGCTTCTCCGCCTCGGCCTTCGACCAGTTGTAGAGGCGGGTAATGCGGGCCTTGATTTCCTTGAGCAGCTTGTTGTCGGCGGCGATCTGGCGGTTGACTTCCCCCTTGTCGGTGCGGATGCCGCGCTTCTCCATCTGGCTGGCCGCTGGCCCCAGGTGGACAGAGGGAATTTTATCAATGCCCCGGCGCTTGTAGCTGCGGTGGTCTACCAGGGCAGGCTGACCGGCGGCTTCCAATGCCCGGTTGGAATAAGCCGCCCATGCCGCCCGCCAAATCTCCACATTCCCTTTGTCGTTCCAGTCGGTGGTATCCTCCCGGTGGTTCTTCCAGCCGCCTTTCCCATCCGGGATGCGCTGGCCGTTTTCGTCCAAGTCGTATGCCTTGCGGCACTTCGCGCCCCATGCGCCATTTTCTTTCAGGGGCCGGACGGTCAGCATGATATGGACATGGGGGTTGCCGGTTCCCTTATCGTGGATGGCGAAGTCGGCGCACATCCCCTTGTCCACAAAGTTGTCCTTCACATAGGCCCGGACAAGGGCAAGCTGCTGTTCCCTGGACAGTTCACGGGGCAAAGCCGCCTCAATCTCACGGGCAAGCTGGCTGTCCCTGGCTTTCTCGATCTGCTCCACACTGTTCCAGAGAGTGGAACGGTCTGCAAACTCCGGCGGGGCATGGGCGGGCAGCATGATTTCCGCATGGACAACGCCGCCCTTCCGGGTGTAATCGTGGGTCAGGCCGTCCCATTCATTCGTCAGTTTGGTTCCACTTCGGTAGGCGGCTGCGGCAACAGCGGAACGGCCCTCGCTGCGCTTGATGATACTGACGGGGATATGACAAAAATCTATGGGTGGCACCTCCTTTCGGCGGGGATATTTCAGGCTCCGTGGAGCCGAACAGACGCGAAGCGGGTGTTTGGCTGCGCGGGGCGCACAAGGGGTTTGGGGAGTGTAGCTCCCCATCGCGGACGAAGTACGCAACAGCCCCCGGCAGGGCGCACGACACCGGCAACGGTGTATAAGTGCGCCCTTGTAAACAAGGGACTTATGGCTTGTCCCCGGATTTCGGCAGTTTTGCGGCCAGTTCCGCCGCCCCCGGAAGATGGGACAGGGCAATCAGAAATGCCTTGACCTCCATGCCGGGAAGGCCGGGGGCCAGAGGGAACACGCCCTCCAAAATGGCCCCGCGCTCAATCAGGCGACGGGTGCGGGCCTTGCGTTCCTCGTTACGCTGCTTGTTCTCCAAAATCTTCTGGCGGTTCTCAAGCTGCCGGATCTCCTTCAGGACTTCTTCGCGCTCGTCCTTTTTCGGTTTCGCTTGGGTGGTGTGGTCTTTGTGCATATCGCTTTCTCCTTTGGCGGCTCCATCCAGCCGCGCCTGATATAATATTTCTGCAACTTGATGATGGCGTTGCGTACCGTGACAATGTCCGCCGATGTGGTAAAACCTTCGGCCTCGGCAATTTCTTTGAACGGCTTTCCCTCCCAAAACCGGGCGTGCAGGCAGCTCGCCTGCCGGGGCGTCAGGGTGGCAAGGGCCTCCCGGAGCCGTTCCATCATCAGGGCGCGTGCGGCCTCCTGTTCCCGTTCCGTTTCCTTCTCCATCAGAATATCCTCCGGGGAAACGGCCTGCTCCGGGAAATGGTTTTCCATGCCGGGGGATGCGTCCAGAGAGTAACAGTGATAATGCTGTTTGGCGTCATTGGCGTCCTCTGCGCGGCTTTCCTCTACAATGGCGTCTGCCACCTCGTCCGGCACTTCCACAAAGGTGTCTTTCTTACAAATCGGGTAGTAGTATTTTTTTAGGTTGATGGTTTTCATAGGCCGCTTGTCCGTTTCCGGCGCATGAAGTACCGGCGCAGCCGCCGGAGCGCCGCATAGATGGACTTTCCCGCCTGGGATGGGGTGATACCTTCCATCGCGGCAATATCCTTCACTTTCATCCCCAGCATATACCGGGCATGGACACGGCGAGCCTGCGTTGGGGTAAGAGTGGAAAGGGCCTCATAGAGCCGCCGGATCAGCTCGGCGTGTTCGGCCTGTTCCTCTTTCTGCACGATGTAGTCCTCTGGCGATGGCTGCGCCCAGCCGATGGCAGCTTTTTCAATCCCATCGTCACAGTCAAGGGAGTAATGGGCCTTGTAGCGGTACATCTTACGCTCCCTGGCAGCCTCGGCCCGCTTGTCCAGCAGAAACGCCTCGACAATTTCATCCGACACCTCCACAAAGGTGTCCTCGGTGCAGAATGGGTAATACTGTTTGAGGTTGATCGTCTGCATAGGCCCGCCCTCACTCTGACGGGAAAAGGCCGTCATAGCAGCGGCGCATATTCCGCAGGCCCCGCCGGATGGCAATACTGATCTTGCTGCTGTGTACGCCCTCCATCCGGGCAATTTTCGGCTGGTTGATACCGGCGATATAGTAGGCCCGGACGCGGCGGGCCTGTGTAGGGGTGGCATGGGCCAGGGCCTCTGGCAAGGCGGCAACCAGCCGCAGGCGGGCGGCCCGTTCCTCGCGCTCCAAAAGGATTTCCTCCGGCGATCTGCCGTGTTCCAGCGCATAGTTCTCTGTCCAGCTATATGCGTCCAGAGAGTACCAGGCGCGGTGGTAGACCTTCCGGCGCTCATAGTTGTTCATCTCGCGCTGGGCCTGCCGCATGGCCTCCCAAACCTCGTCGCTGACCTCCACAAATTCATCGTGCCGGTAGTGGGGATAAATCCACCGCAGATTGATGGTTTTCATAGGCTTACCTCCTGAAAATGGGAGAGGCGGGCAGCTTGTCCGCTGTCCGCCTCCCGCTGGGATAAGGGAACAATCCCTTTCACTTGGTAGCCCGAAAACAGGTCATTCGTTAAGCCTGTTTTCAAAGAATTTTATAAATTTTTTTCTGACTGCCTCCACACTCTGATACACGGCCACTTTGGAGCAGCCGCACACCGTCCCGATCTCCGCAAGGGTCAGCCCGTCCAGGGCATAGAGCAGGAACCGGCGGCGCTGGGCCTCGGTGCAGGTGTCCAGGACGGCCATCAGCTCGCCCAGCGTTTCCATGCGGCAAAGGTAGTCCTCCGGCGTTTCGCCGTAGATACCCACGCCCTCGGTGGCAACTATGTATTCGTCAAACTCCCGGCCATCCCAGTGCCGCCGCTGTTCATGGGACAGGTTCTCGGTCTTGTGGTCGGCCCGGTCAAGAAATTCATAGACTTCCAGCGTGACCTCCACGGCCACAGCTTGTCCGTTGTAATTGATGGTGACTTCCATCTGCCTTTCCTCCGTTCAGATTTTTGCGGGAAAATCTGAACGGGGCGGCGGGGAACGGCACCGGGGACGGGGTTCGGGCCATGTTGGCCCGATGTTCCGGCCCCATAGGTATGAAAAAACGCCCGGACAGCATGAAGCTATTCGAGCGCAAAAAACACGGTATTCAGTTACATTGTGACAATTTTCGCACTGGCTGCCAGACGGGGCCTGTCCGGTGGCCGGGATTTTTTTGACGATAGTGCAAACATCGTCTGAATTTGTCGGCGGTCAGTGTGCTTCATGGCGGCTCCCTCCTAAAGCCGCCGTATCATTCAGCACAGGGTCGTCATCCTCATAAGGGCATGGAGAACGGCGGCCTTGAAATGTATTTCAAAACCGCCGCCGGGGTGAAAATGTAAATTGCGCGCACAAAGCCACCTGCCCCGCAACGGTTTTTTTCTTTCCCCGTTTAGCGGGGCAGGATAGCTTGTCTTATTCGGTTTATTCTTGCTCTTGTGCGGCTGCCTCTTTCAGCCGTGAAAAGCTCTCATCGCTGATAATGTGTTCAATCCGGCAGGCATCGGCCTCCGCAATCCTGGGGTCAACGCCTGCGGCGATAAGCTGCTCGGTAAAGAAACAATGGCGTTCATAGATTTTTTCGGCAACCTCGCGGCCCACATCGGTCAGATGGAGAAAGCGATCTTCGTCCATTGTAAGAAAGCCGCCGTCCCGCAAGGTAGCCACCGCATGGCACACGCTTGGCTTTGACACCTCCATGTGCCGGGCCACATCTACGGAGCGCACCATACCGAGTTTCTTTCGGAGAACAAGGATGGCCTCCAGGTAATCTTCACCCGACGCATGAAGTTTCATTTGTCCCTCCTTATCCTTGCTTTACCACTTCCCAAGTGTCAACGGTTATAGCAGGCTGATCGCAGCCATGACACCCTTTGCAATTTTGGGTACAGTTTGGTTGACTGGTTACTTTTCGTATATAGCCTTGATTTTCCAGATATTCAAGTTCCGCCCACACACTGTCTATGTCCTTATGCAAGAGATCAGCCAATTCCTGAATACTGTACGTCTTTCCACTTTGCAGGTAATCTAATAATTGAATCAGCACAATATCTCCTCTCCTTTAGAAAATGACAAGGCCAACATGGTATGCGATTGTTGCCAAAATCAATGCAGAAAGAATATAATAAAGGGCAATCCTTACTGTCCATTTCATAGAATGAGTTTCCTGTGCAGTTGACGCCAATGCCATCAAACAAGGCATATTGAAGAAAAACGCAAACAGGAAAGCCAGAGCTTCCGGTTGAGATATTGTAGCCAGCAGATTTGTACTAAGCGCCGCTGTATCTACCGCACTTGTTCCCTCGATCGCGCCCCAAATGCCAGCCGTATTGAACAGGGAGGCCATAACACCGAGGGCTGATTCTTTTCCCATCGCAGAAGCAACAAAGGCCATAAACAACTGCCACGGCAAACCAAAGAACATTGTTACCGGCTCAATAAAAGTTCCAATGCGATAAATAATACTGTTTGTCACATTTCCATCCGGCGTATAGGAAAGGAGCCAGAATATTACGGAAATGCAAATGATGATACTAAGCGCCCGTTTAAGAACACTTCCCATTTTGTTGAATACAGAGCCGAACAGGGTTTTCCAGTGCGGCTTATGATATGGTGGTAATTCCATAATCAGGCCGGTACGGTCATTTTCCTTGTTTAAAGAACGTCCAAAAATTTTGTAGGTAATGTAAATGTGCAAAAAGGCCACAGCAAACAAGGACAATATTACAAATACGGCTTTTCCTCCAAAGAATGTACCGCTGATAAGACCAACTACACCCCAGGTAGAAGCACAGGGAACTACCCAAGAAAGGGCAATCGTTAAAATACGCTGTCCCCAAGAATCAATAACTCTTGTGCCGGTGACACCACCTATATTGCAGCCGAAGCTAACAAGAAAGGGCATAATCGCTTTCCCCTGCAAACCAAGTTTCGTCATAGTATTATCAAACACATAGGAGATACGGGCCATATACCCGATGTCCTCCATAAATCCGAAAACAAGGCTGATTCCAAATACATAGCAAGCCATTTGCAAGGCAAACGTAACAGCCGTTAATACAGCATTACACAAGAGCGATACAATGACAGAGGCAACTCCAACACTAAGGAGCCAATTTGCCAGCGGCGTTGAAATGCCGGAGATCAGCGCCCCTACCAGTTCCATAAGGGGCATACCAATCAGCATGGAACCGATCAGCCCCAACACAATCATACCAATAGCAATAGGTTTTCCCCACCGCTTGCTGGTGGCTGCTTTATCAAATCGGCTGCGGCTGGTTTTCTTTTTGCTACTTGCCACATTTTCTTGAATCAGTGTGTCAATCCACTTAAATTTACAATCTGCCGTCCGCAAATTTCCATCTTTTACACGACTGATTAAACTCTTTATTTTTTCAAATATCCCCGGTTCTGTTTTCCCTTGAACAAAAGAGAGTGCGAGCTTATCCTGTTCCAGCAGCTTTTCAGCCAACCACGAGGCAGAGTAAATTTCAATTCCCTGCTTTGGGAGCAATTCTAAAATTGCAGAATATTCATCGCCAATATTTTTCCGGCAAAGCTGCTCCAACTTTGCAGCATTTAGAAAAGAGGCCCTTTTATCAAGATTTTCCAACAGGTTAAAGAACGGCTGGTATTGCTTTTTGTCTGCCGCAACCATAGGAACAACAGGAATCCCCAAGGATTTTTGCAATCCCGTTACATTGATTTTCTTTCCCTGTCCCTCGGCTACATCCATCATGTTCAAAAGCAATACGACAGGAACATGGATTCCAGCATAATCAGCCAGCATAAATAGGCTTCGGTTTAACTGTGAAGCGTCGGCCAGAATACATACAAGATCGGCCTCTCCACTGGAAATATAGTTTCTCGTTACCACTTCTTCATCGGAGTTAGCAGAAAGGCTATATGTACCCGGCAAATCCACGATTTTGTAGGTTATGCCATTATGGGAAAAGAAGCCATCTTTACGCTCCACAGTTTTTCCGGGCCAATTTCCAACGTGTTGACGGGAGCCGGTCAATCCGTTAAAAAGAGTTGATTTTCCAGAATTAGGCTGCCCCAGCAGGGCAATCGTTTTTTCAGCCATTATTGCCTCACCTCCACCATGATTTTTTCTGCTTCATTCTTATTAAGCGCAACCATTGTATCTCTGTTATACAGAAGAACCGGCTGCTTTTTAGGATTCTGTATAACTTCAATCCTGCTTCCTATGGTAAGCCCGATAGAAGTTATCCGGCTTTGAAAATGGCTATCCCCGGTGATTGCGACAATCGTTCCGCAGGAGCCATCACCCAATTCATTTAATTTTTTCATTCGTTCTAATTCCTCCAATCCTTTTTGTCAGCCCATAATAAAAATTCGTATTCCGATTAAAATTAAAATCACGCCGCCTAATATTCCGGCTCGGTTTCCTAACCGATCTCCGAAAAAATGTCCAATCCATACACCTGCCAGTGCAATTAAGAATGTCGTAGTTCCTATCAATGCGACCGAGGGAAGAATTTTGACATTTAAGGCCGCCAGTGTTATGCCGACTGCGAAAGCGTCAATACTTGTAGCAATCGCAGCCGGAATCATAACGGTAAAGCCCAAGGCCCCGCTTGTCCCTTTACATTCACCTTTTAGGTTTTCACGAATCATGTTGATACCGATTATGCACAGAAGAAACAGAGCGACATATTTAGAAACCGCCTCAATATACTGGCGAATTGTTCCTCCGCAGATATATCCGAGCGTAGGCATAAGCGCCTGAAACCCGCCAAAATATATTCCTGCGATAAGCCCTGCTTTTGCCGGGGGCTTTTTGGTATTCAAGCCTTTACAGACTGAAACAGCGAAAGCGTCCATTGATAACCCAACAGCAACCAGTAATAGATCAAGCAGCCCCATCGGTATCGCCTCCTTTACCAGCTTCTACTTATGCCCCCTTTACAATCCATTTCTTTGCTTTTTCCTGCTCCTGAACCATTTCATAGTAATGGCCTTTTTTCGCAAGCAGCTCCGCATGGGTTCCCATTTCTTCAATACGCCCCTGATTTAACAGAATAATCTGGTCTGCATTTTGAATCGTATTCAGCCGGTGGGCAATTACAAATACTGTTTTCCCTTTCATCAGGCGGTCTAACGCCTGATTGATTTTTGCCTCATTGTCGGCGTCAAGGGAAGCCGTCGATTCATCCAAAAGCAGAATAGGTGCATTTTTCAGAATGGCCCTTGCGATAGCAATTCTTTGTTTTTCGCCGCCGGAAAGCGTATTGCCACCCTCGGAAAGCCGGGTCTGATACCCCTCCGGCAACTTTTCGATAAATTCATGGCAATGTGCCGCCTTTGCTGCCTCTATGATTTCTTCCTCTGTTGCGTTCTCCCGGCCAGCCTTGATATTATTATAAATCGTGTCCGACAGAAGCGTATTTTCCTGAAACACCTCGCTGATATAGTGCAGAAGCCCGTCCGGGTTTAAATCTTTTATATCCTTGCCGCCAATGCGGATAGTTCCTTTTGACACATCCCAAAACCGGGCAATCAGATTTGCAACTGTGGATTTCCCGGAGCCAGACGGCCCGATCAGGGCGGTAACGCTATTTTCCTTTGCAAAAAAGCTAATATCCGTCAAAACATCAGACTGCTTATTATAGGAAAAATCGACGTGTTCAAAGGCAATATCAAAATGCGACAGCTTTACATCTTCTTCCTTGTAAGAAAGCGGCTTCGTGTCATACGCCTGTTCCAGATTGTGTGCCGCCAAGTTCAGGTCTTTCAACAGATTATAAGAGTGTTCAAAAGCAATCAGCAGAGCAGACAGCGCAAGGCTCATCAGCATAAAGGCCACAAGCTGATCGGGGGCAATCGTACCTCCAAGAAACAGATAGCTGCCAACCAACAGAACAAGAGGAAGCAGGAAATTGGCTACAATCGAATACATACTGGTGGGAGCCGCCATTTTTACCTCTGCTTTTACATTTGTCTTGCGAATTGCGTTCAGCGTATCTGTCATTCTGGAAAAGTGGGAGCTTGTCATGTTATGGGATTTAAAAACTTTCATCCCTTTGACATACTCTAAGACAATCGAAATCATTTTTGCGGTGAGATTCCTTTTCTGTGTCCCGTATTTTTCCACAAGACGGTTGCCCCAAGAGAGGACCGGCATGGCAATTAGAAGCACAACACATTCTGCAATCGCCAGTTTCCAGTTAATAAAGAATGTGCCGATCAGCACCAGAGCCGCCATTACTACGGTTTTTACAATAGACGGGAGTGTATGCGTAATCACAAGCTCAAAATTGGTTAAATCCTTTGTCAGTGTTCCAAGAAGATAGCCGCTGCTGTTCTGGTTGAAATAGCCAAGACTTAATGAGCGATAATGATTGGCAAGGTCAAGCCGCATTTCCCCACACATTTCTGCGCCCCTTGCGAAGCAAAGATAATAGGCGCTCCGATAGATCACCAGCCGGGCAATCACACTGATAAAGCAAATCGCCGTGTAGGTAACAATTTTACCTGCCGTAAGCGTGTTGCTTAAAAGCTGAATGACTGTCATATAGAGAACAATATATAAAACGATACTAAGAACAGCGTCCGCGCCCATTAAGGCAATCGGAAACTTAATCTGTTTGCTTTTTTCTCCAAGCAGCTTCCTAATGGTACGCAGCATTTAAACCGCCTCCTTTCCGATAGTGGCCTGTGTATAAATTTCCCACATCTGGCCATATACGCCGCCTTTTTTTACTAATTCCTGATGGGTTCCCTGTTCGGCCACGGTACCGTCCTGAAAAACAACAATTTTATCTGCGTCCCGGATGGTATGGAGCCGGTGGGCGATCATAATTGTGGTTTTTCCTTTCAGAAGATTTTGCAGGGCAAGCTGGATTTTATGTTCATTCTCAATGTCAGAGTAGGAAGTCGCCTCGTCGAAAACGACGATAGGAGCGTCTTTCAAAATTGCTCTTGCAATCGAAATCCGCTGCTGCTGGCCGCCGGAGAGTTTTACGCCCTCGTCGCCAATCCGCGTCTGATAGCCTTTCGGCAGGCCCATAATGAAATCGTCAATCTGTGCTGCCCTTGCTGCTTGCCGCACTTCTTCTTCGCTGGCATTGGTTCCCATACGGATATTTTCCAGTAAGGTATCTTCCAGAAGAAAAACATCCTGAAAGACGAAAGCCGTCAAATCCATCAGATTTTCCGTTTTCAGGTCGGTAATTGGTACTCCACCTATTTTGATGGTTCCGCCTGTGGTGTCCCAATATCGCCCAAGAAGCTGAACCGCCGTTGTCTTTCCAGCCCCGGACGGGCCGACAAAGGCGTTGACCGTTCCCGGCTCCAAGTGCAGGTTTACAGAAGTGAGCGCGTCTTTTCCTCCGCCGGTATAATTGAAGGTCACATTCTCAAAATCAATTCCATAGCAGCCGTCTTTTTTCAGGGTCTTGCTCCCACTTTTCATTTCATCCATATCCATAATCTTTTTGATATTGTCCAAACCGCTGCCAAGCTCCATCGACTGCATAACAATCGTAACCAGATTTAGGAACGAAGTGAAAAAGCACATGGTAAGCAAAATAAACAGCAGGTAAGAAGCTACCGGCAGAGAACCTTTTAAGTATAGCCAGCCGCCAAAGGGCAGCGTAAAGAGAATGGCGGAATCTAATACTACAAGGGCAATCGACAGAGGATTGCAGGAGGACACGCACATCTTTTTCCAACAGGTCGTATAAAGGTGAAGTGCGTTCCGATACTGCTCGAATTTTTCCGCTGTCAAGTGGTACATTTTGATGACTGGCATGGCCGTGATAAATTCATTAGCAGAAGCATTAAGTTTTTCCGTATCTTCCGCAAGTTCCGCCGACATATCCGGGTAATTCTTAACCATCATCATCGGAACAGCAATTCCCAAAATCATAGGAATCAGCATAACAAGGGCCATAACCCAGTGCAGCCGCAGCATGAAAAGAAACATCATAAGAGGAACGACAATCGCCTGTGCCAGTTCCAATGTACTGTGCGCTAAAAATTGTTCTACTCTGTCCACATCGTCAAAAAGCGTTGTCTTGATCTGTCCGGGAGAGTGTTCCTGAAAAAAGCCCAGGTTGAATCTGGATATATGTTCCAGCACCTTTACTTTGATTTTGTGCATGGTATTGAACGCTGCCACATGGGAGCAGATCCCCGCAAAAGACATGAGGATGGCTTGTAAGATGGCAGCCGCAATCCCAATGCAGGCCCACATTACCATAGCGCCAAATGTTACCTCATTTTGGATAATCAGAAGCAATATCTGATACACCACCAGATAGGGGATCAGCGATAACGCCGAGCAAAGGACAGCCAGTAACATTCCTACACCCAGCTTTCCACGTTCCCCTTTCGCAAGGGTGAAAACATAGGATAATCCGGTTCGTTTTTGTTCCATAAGAAACGAACCTCCTTTCTCTTTTTTGAGGTTAGCAATCACTAACCTTGACACAATTCATTTTACAGGTTAGAATTGAAAAATCAACAGCCATGCTATTTTTGAGCTTCATTTTTGAAAGCAGCGTAAAGTGCTGTGTTTTCGCCACTTTTAGGAGTTTTATAATGCGATTTTTTATAAAATCGTGACTGATAAAAATTGGATTGTGACCTTTTTTAAGAAAATGTAGGGAGGAATGAAAAATGGCTCTTTCGATTGCAGACTACTTGTTGCAGCTTCCAGAAAATATGCACTTTGCAAAAGTACAGGAATTGTCAGGGGATGGCACACTTTACTATCGTATGCTTTCCGACTACGGAAGTGGCTCGTTTCAGTTCATACGCTTTGAGAATGATCTGCTAATGATTCTGATTGCGGACTACACGCCAAAGGAAACCTTTGAAAAAATTGCAACTATTTCCGAAGAATATATGGAAATCAGCCAGTTTGAAACAGACAGCAGTTCTTTCAAAATCGGAGGGAGGAAAACGCAGCCCGTAGGCAAGGGGATTTATTGTTATGTAAATAACCAAAAAACCACCTACGTCTACTGTGAAAAAGGAAAGCCAGTAAGGTTTACAAAAATTATTTTGACACGAAAGTATTTCGATACCTATTTTCGGGTGCATTATGGAAAAGATTATGAACAATCCAAAATGGCAAAGGAATACTTGCTTAAAAACCCAAATCTGCCGGAGCTTAATTTTGTCTTTCAACAGATCAGGGATTGTCAGGCAGTAGGACAAACGCTGCACTTGTATCTGGAAAGCAAGGTACTGGAATTACTGTCACTTGTTATTAAGGGGATGGAAAAAAAAGAAAATCATATTTCTGTCAAGTTAGATTACAAAGATATTCGTGGCTTGAAAAAATCAGTTACACACATGAAAAAGGATTTGTCTGCCTATCCATCTGGCGAGGAATTGGCGCAGATTGCAGGTATGAGCTACGCCCGGTATCAGCTTGCCTTTCGGAAATATTACGGGACATCTCCGTATGAGTATTTGAAAGAAATGCGATTAAATCAGGCATTGTTTTTGCTGAAAAATTCTGACTATGGGATTGCCACGATTGCCGCAAAAGTTGGCTATCATAGTTCGGGTCATTTTGCAAAATTATTTAAAAATGCTTATGGCATGGGGCCGAGAGAATATAGAATGGTACAGGGAATTAAATAATTACTACAAAAAAAGAGATGTTGCTGTGTGCAATCATCTCTTTAAAGTTATTATCATTTTTTTATTTTTGCAATATTAACTCGTTCCTAATAATTTCCTCCGCCTGCGCTTTCAGCGTGTTCATCAGCCCCACCCAGTGCATGGGGTCACGGGCTTTCAGTTCCTCGGTGACGCCCGCTGCCTCCATCATCCGGGGCAGCATGGCGTCCATCCGTTCACGCGCCGCCCGGTCAATCTCCAACAGGTGCGGGTACAGTTTTTCGCTCAAAATCAAGCTGCTGTAAAGACCGGGCCGGTATTCCTTCAGGTAGCGTTGCCGCATACGGCCATACTTGCCAATGGGGGCCTCCGGCTGCTCGGAAAGTTTCAGGTCGGGGATGTAGTAATCCCCGCAGCGGGTGTAAGTCAATTCGCTCATGTTCATTCTCCTTTGCACTGTAATGGTTAAATTGCGGCGCTGGCCGATACGGTGGCCTTGCGCGGCTCCTGCCTGGGCAACTGGCTAACGGTGGTAAAAATGCCTTTCTCCATGTCCTCGGCCCGGATTGCGGCCTTTGCCGCCTCCACCTGGGCCTTGCGTTTGGCGTTGTAGCGTTCTTCCCATTCCTTCTGCTTGCCGTTTGCCTTGCGGCGCAAGTAGTTCTGGTGAAGCCTGTCCTTGCGTTCCTCCTTCTTCCGCAGTTCTTCCTGTTCCTCCGGGGTCAGGGGAACCGGCTGCAAGGCGGGCGGGATATACCGGCCCACAAAGTTGAAGTAGATTTCAACCTCCTGCGTGGTGTCCTGGCTGCCTTTCCGGGCGCGCTCATGGACAAGGATTTTCTCTACAAACTCGTTGAGCATGGTGTTTGTCAGCGTGTCGAAATTCTCGTACTTGTCAATCAGGGCAATAAACTTCTCCGCAGATTTCCGGCTCTGCTCGTAGCCGGTAACGGCCTTTTCCAGTTCAGCGATTTCCCCATTGAGGGCGTCCTGCTCTTTGGCGTACTGCGTGTCCAGGGCCTCATACCGGGCGTCCGGCAGTTTGCCCAGGGCATTGTCCTCATAGATTTTGCAAATCAGCTTTTCCAGTTCCCCGGCCCGCTTTTGGGCGGCGGCCAGCCGTTTCCGCTTCTTGGATATATCGGCGGTCTGCTGGGCGGCCTGCGTTTCCTGGACGGTGCGGATAAACTCAGCCCGGTCATTTTTAGAATACTCCGCGATGGCCCGGAGCATATCGGTTATCAGGGTCAGGACAGCCTCGGCTCGGATGCGGTGCTGTGTGCCGCAGAGCGTCCCGCATGGGACTTTGGTGTACTGACTGCAAGTAAACTGCGGGTCGCGTTTTCCGTTGTAGGTGCGGTGAACATACATCTTGCCGCCGCAGTCGGCACAGTACATCAGGCCGGTCAGGGGATGGGCCTCGCCCCAGCCGTCCGGGTAGCGCCGGACATTTGCCCGGATGCGCTGCACATTGTCAAAGGTTTCCTGATCGATGATGGCCTCATGGGTATTCTCGAAAATCGTCCACTCGCTTTCGTCAACATAGTGGCTTTTCTTATCCTTGAAGTGCTTGCGGGTCTTGAAATTGATGGTGTGGCCCAGGTATTCCCGCTTTTTCAGGATGTTCACAATGGTGGATGATCCCCAGCCGTAGGGGTCTTTGACCGGCTTCGTCCTGTTTACTCCTTCGTCAAAGCGTGCCAGATGGACAGCGGGGCTTTCAACCTTTGCCTCGGACAGCAGCTTGGAGATTTGATAGGGGCCGTAGCCCTCCATCGTCAGGGAAAAGATACGGCGTACCACTTCGGCGGCTTCTTCGTCTACAAGCCAGTGTTCCCGTTTTTCGTCCCACAGATAGCCGTAAATGACAGTGCCGGTCAGGTGCTTGCCACTCATGCCTTTGGATTTGAACACGGAGCGGATTTTCCGGCTGGTGTCGCGGGCGTAAAACTCGTTCATGATGTTGCGGAACGGGGTAAAATCATCATCGCCTTTCAGACTGTCCACACCGTCGTTGATGGCGATCAGCCGGACGCCGCGCTGCCGCAAAATCTCCATAACCTGGCCGACTTTCAGATAGTCACGCCCCAGGCGGCTCATGTCTTTGATAACAATGGCCTCCACCCGTCCGGCCTCGACTTCCTCCATCATCGCCAGAAAGCCGGGGCGGTCAAAACGGGTTCCCGATACGCCGTTATCGGTGAAGTGGGTGGGGTTCGGCAGACCGTTCCGGCGGGCAAACTCCTCTAACATCTGCTTTTGATGGCTTATGGAGTTACTCTCGCCCTGTAATTCATCATCACGGCTCAAACGCTCATACAGAGGGGTGATTTTCTCGTTTCTCATGGCTGTACCTCCTGAAATGAAAATGCTCTAAGTGACTGCTTCACTAACCATGACAAAAAACCATGATTAAGAAGTCACTTAGAGCATACATCTCCTGCCGCCAGCTTATATTTCTTATACTGACGTACTGCAAAATGCTCCGGTTCTTCCTTTTCCAGTTCCTCAAACAGCATATCTACTGCATTTTTAAATGTCTCATCATCTTCCCTTGTTTCGGAAGCGTTGATAAACTCAAGCAGGGTCGCAAAGTTCTGTTCTTCTTCCGGTGCTTCATACCAGATATAGCCGATCAGGGCACAGTACAGAAGTCTCTCTGCTTTCGTCCAGAAATCCTCACTGGACTTCTCGCCTTCCCCTTTCGTGTTCACCATGATCGTATTTACCAGTTTCAAAATATCCTTTTCCGAATGGATATAGTGGAAGGGGTTATAATGCATACTCTTGGAAAAATTGATCGTATTCAATACTTTCACTTTATATCCATGCCGTACCAGCATCTTTCCGCACTCAATGATGATCGTCCCTTTCGGGTCCGTGACCACATAACTGATGTATTTTCCCATCTGCATCAAGTTGGGTTTTACATAAAAACGTGTCTTTCCTGAGCCAGATCCGCCAATCACGATCACGTTCTTGTTCCTCGCAAATTTCGGATTCTTTGGTCTGCCATTCATGGTCAGCCGTTCCGTCATGGTCAGCAGGATATTGTTTTCAAATACCGGGTCGATAAAGGGTGCAATGTCTTTTGCCGTCCCCCATCTTGCCGAACCATACTCCACTCCCTGCCGGAACTTTTTGGCATTTTTTCCTTTCATGTAGACCATGAGCTTCACTGCCACGGCTCCAGTAATCCCAACCAGCAATTCATTTTTATGCATACTTGGGAGAATCCTGCTAAATGCCATCTGGAAATTTAAGATCAGTACCATCAGTCTTTCTATCATGGAATCACCTACACAGTATTGATATAACCATGCCAGCTTATTTCCCACATAAAAGATCACGATATATGGAAGATTCATCAGAACAATCCGAAGCAGCTTATGTACATCCACCGGCGGTAATCTCTCCAGGTATCCTTTTCCTACACCAAGCAACTTCTGTAATCTGCTCATAATGACGGCTCCTTCTCCTTTCCTTTTGTTTTCTCCAGTTCCCTGTGCTTTGCAAGCGATTTGGTGATTGCCTGCTGTAACTTCTTCCTCACAGATGGTTTTTTGTCCTTATTCAGAGACTTGCCCGTGTATTCCTTAAAAGCGGCAGTCATCACATCAGCATCCCTTGCCTTAAAGAACACATAGTATCTTGGCGGGTCCGCAGTCACATCTTTTTTCAGGCTGAAATCAATGCTGTACTTCTTTGCTACCCGTTCAAAAGACTTGATGTTTCCATCTGTGATCTCAATGTTGGACAGCTGTACATTCTGCTTCATCAGCTTATCAAGGCTCTGTTTTCCCTTGTAGGTCTTATCCTCCTTTTCCTTCTGGGGCTGCTTCTGGTTTGTTTTCTGTCCCTGCTGTTTTTTCTCCTGCTCCATCTTTGCAAGAGCCTTTACCATGGCAGCTTTCAGCAAGTTGGCAGTGACCTTGCCACAGCGGATACAAAGTGAGACTGTTTTCTCATTCACTTCATCCTGCAATCACACCACGCCCTTTCTTCTCTCACTGCTGTCTTATCCTCATTTATCACATTGCTGCTCCTTTCCTCTCTTTTCTGCCAGTTTCATATATTCTTTTTCTGATTCCGCCCCCACTTTGATACAGCACCAAAGGACAAATCCATATACCAGAAATACTGCAGCCGCAGCAACGATCAATACTGTTTTTGTCATCTTCTTTTCTCCCTTCACATCTCTTGAAATTTTTCAAAAGGGCATCTATGAATCCTGTGTCCATAAATGCCCTCATCCATTACTGAAAAATCCTATGATCTCTTATTTTTTCTTTTTGCGAAGAATCACTGTGCCACCAAGACCAGCCATTCCAGCCCCTGCAAGCAGAATCCAGAACAGAATCGGAGTATTATCTCCTGTCTTTGGTGAAGTCGATTTCTTTGTTTCTTTTGTGGTTTTCGTCTCCGGCGTTGGTGTGGTTTCTGGTGTTTCCGTCGGTGTCTCTGTTGGAGTTTCCTCCGGTTTCGCCTCATCCTTCATCACAACCTTCTGGATTTCTCCAGTATCTTTGACCGTAAACTTTACATCCTCTGCAACCAGATAACCGTCCGGTGCAGTTTCTTCACGAAGGGTATATTCCCCGATTGGAAGCATCTCAATATAGTGTGGTTTTTCTTCAGATGTCCAGCTTTCTACGGTCTTTCCATCTTTGTCAAGGATTGTCAGTTTCGCTCCTGGCAGCTCCTTACCAGAAATATCGGTCTTGGAAATCTGCACTTTTGTCACATCATCCTTCATTTCCACTTTCTGTACTTCACTGGTATCTTCCACCGTAAAAGTGATGCTCTCTGCTGTCACATAACCGTCCGCAGGAAGTGTTTCTGTCATGGTGTACTTCTTGCCAGCGGTCAGTTCTTTGATGATATGTGCTTCTTTACCGGAAGTCCATTCATCCACAGTGTTTCCACTCTCATCTGTGACTTTTAGTTTTGCTCCCTCAATCTCCTTTCCGTCTGTCAGGGATGTTTTGGTAAACTCTACGGTTGTCGGCTCATCTTCAAAAGTGAACGCATAAGACAGTGTTTCCTTATCTGCCCCACCATATTCAAAAGTAAATTCCTGTACCTGGTCTGTTGTCGCAAATCCCGGTGCCGGGGAAGTTTCTTTCACATAGTAGGTATAGCCAAGTGGCAGATCTGCCGTAAAGGTCAGTTTTCCTTCCTTATCCGTAGCCTGCTCCTCAATAACCGTATTTGCTTTCAGGATCACATCGCCTTTTGCATTGACAATATCTTCTTTATTGCACAGGGCAAATACAGCCCCTTCCAGTACACGGTCGGAATCTTTTTCTTTCTTTAGCACGTTCACTTCTGCCTTCTGACGTTTGTTCTGCCAGTCAGCGGAATAAGTAACAACTGCGGTATTCTGGTCACGGTAAGTCAAATCTACTTCACGAGTTTCTCCATCCAAGACATATCCACTTGCTGTCTCTTTCTCTTTGACATAGTATTTGCCAAGAGGAAGGTCTGTCAGTTTTGCCACGCCTGTTTCATCCGTCGTGATCGTTGCTACCAGTGCATCTTTCTTGTAGTAATCTTCACTCTCGCCATCCGCTGCTTTTATATCTTCTAAGGCATAAACCTCAAAAGTAACCTCTTTCAGGGAACCGGAAAGATATTCAAACAGATGCTTCATCCACCCGCCAATGGAATCCAGTGCAGATACTTTCTCCAGGAACTCACCTTTTTTATTGATGATAAGTGTTCCGGTTGGCACTGCATCTTTCATCTCTACCTTCTGGATCTCGGCAGTATCGTCCACAGTAAAAGAAACTTCTTCCGCCATCAGATAGCCATAAGGAGCCATTTCTTCACGAAGGGTATACGTCTCCCCGGCTGTGAGTCTTTCAATCAGATGTTCCTCACCCTTTACAGACTTCCATGTATCTACCACATTTCCATCCTTATCAAGCACCGTAAGCGTTGCCCCGGAAAGTTCCACGCCTGTCGTAATATCGGACTTCGTAAAGGTTACTTTTGTCGGCTGGTTCTTAAATACAGATTCCAGCTCTACCACTTTCACATCCTGTCCCTGATATTTGGCAGTCACTTCCAAAGTCTCAAAAGAAGAGACATACCCTGCCGGAGCTGCAAGTTCTTTGATATAGTAAGTACCAAATGGAAGGTCAACGTCAAATACTGCCCTTCCATCTTCCCCACTGACTGCTTTTCCAAGTAAGGTATCTGCCTTCACAATCACTTCTTCATGTGTCAGAATATCTTCTTTTGCATAGATGCCAAACTCTGCACCTGCCACAACCGTTTCTGTCTCTGCATCCTGTTTTACTACGGACACTTCCACTTTCTGACGGTCATTCTCAAAAGTTGCTGTCTGCTCGATGACTGGTGTTTTCTGGTCTTTGTATTCAAATGTTACTGTCTGTGCTTCTTCGTTTAACACAAAGCCCTCTGGTGCTGTCTTTTCAACAATCTTATAGGTTCCAAGTGGAAGGTCGGTGATCTGTGCCTTTCCATCCTTATCCGTGGTAACAGTTCCTACCAGTTCCCCGGAAGCATACTCCAGGATACGGTTTCCGTTATCATCTTTCTGGAAGTCTGCTGTATAAATATCTTCTGCAGCATACATCTCAAAGACTGCTCCCTCCAGAGTTTCTTTCTGATAAGTAAAGTCATCTTTATAACCATTTAAGACCTTACCCTGTTTTACGATGTTCAGTTCTCCCTTAACCGGATGATTCTCGTATGCAATCTCGATGATCACATCGCCGGAAGTTCCGTCCATCTGATATGCTGTATTGGAATCTACATTCACCTCATAGTAATTCTCATTGAGCGTATATCCATAAGGTGCGTTCACTTCCTCAATACGGTAATGTCCAATTTTCAGATTCTGTGGAAGGATTAAGTATCCCTGCTCATCTGTAAAATAAGATTTGTGTTTTACCGTCGTCGGATAGGTTGTTACCTGTTCCACATACTTTTCTGTATCCAGGTTAAAAATCTTAAACTCTGTATTCTTCTGAAGCACTGCTTTCTTTGTCTCATCGTCCTGTTTGATGATCTTCAGCTTTGCTTCAAACTCTTTGTCAAGCAGCACTCTCCATACCTGCGGTGTAGTCGGATGATTTTCCGTAATCTGCACGATGAAATCATTGACCGGAGTGTAATTATGTGGCGTGGTTGTTTCACGGACGATGTAAGTTCCATAAGGAAGTGCAATACTGCGGGCATACCCTTTCTCATCCGTAAAGATCTCTGTTGCACCATTTTCCCCTATCACTACCGGCTTGACAGAATCAAAGTCATAGCTGCCATCTTCTTTTACTGTCAGGGATGATACCAGATAAGCGGTAAATCCTGCACCTTTCAGTAAATCGGCATCTGTCTTTCCGTTGTTCGCTGCCTTGATAATCTCAAATGGCTGCTTCATCACCTGTTCCAGAGACAGACAGTCACGCTTCACTTCCGCTACAAGATCACCCTCGTAGTTGCAGACCAGATCATGTTCTTCTTCATCTGCCAGGTAACCCGTTGGCGGAGTAATCTCTTTTACATAGTAATTACCAAGGTATAATCCATCTACGGAAGCCTGTCCATTCTTATCTGTTGTGAGAGTGGCAACCTGCTCGCCTGCTTTGTAGATCACACCAGTTGCTCCATCCGGATGGACAATATCCTCACGGGCATACAGTCCATAGACTGCCTTTTCTAAAGTAGCATCTCCCTGTGGAACAGCCTTCTTTGTTTCTTTGTCCTGCTTCTGTAAGGAAATCTTTGCTATCACACGCTCGTTTCTGAAGGTATGCTTAAATGTCAGTTTCGCTTCCTTATCGTTTGTATAAGAAAAAGTAAACGTATAGACATCATCCGCATTTCTCAGATAGCCTTCCGGAGCCTGTACTTCCTTTACATCATAGGAAAATCCCAGCGGCAGGTCTGCGGTAAACTTCGCCATTCCATCATTTCCAGTTGTCACTTTCTCAATCAGAGTGCCTTTCTTTACAACAACCGTTCCATCTGCATTTTTAATGTCACTGGCTGCATAAAGTCCAAAAATTCCTCCATCCAGAGGATTTTCTGTATCCTTATCCTGCTTTGTCACAATCACTTCTGCTTTCTGTCTGTCATTCGTAAAGGTTGTCTCAGAAAAAACAACATCTACATTCTGTCCTGCATAAGAAAGAGTGACAGACTTTTCTTCCCCGGCATTATAAAATCCGGTCGGAGCCTGTTTTTCTTTGACGATATATGTACCAAGATGCAGATTTTTCAGAATGACTGCCCCATTCGAGTCTGTTGTCAGATTCTCTTTGACCAGATCACCCTTGCTGTAAACCTTGGCACCATAAGCAGTTTTAATATCTGCCCCGGCATACACATCATAAATCGCACCTTTCTGTCTGCGTTTCTCATACTTAAATGTTGTTCCATTCTCGGTGACATCTGCACCTGTCAGAACCTGACCTTCTTTATAAACAGTCAGCTGGCCCATCTGTTCTTCATCCGGAACAGTCACAGTTGCTGTTTTGCTGACTTCCAGTTTTACGTTGTAGGCAGTTGCATTGATACGGTATCCTGTCGGAGCTGTAATCTCTTTCAGATATACGGTATTCTGTGTCTTAATGATCTGTACGGACGCTTCCCCATTCGCATCAGTTGCCGGTAACTTTGTGATCAAATTTGTACAGTTTGCATCACTGTATAAACCAAACACGGCACCTGCCAGCTTTGCGTCTGCTTTTGCATCTCTTTTAATCACCTTAACACTTGCGTACTGTACCCATGTTACTTTGAAGTCCACATATTTTTCATCATCCACACCTTCACCAAATACCAGTGCCAGGTCCTGTGAACTAGATCCGGTACTGATCTTATACGCAGAATAATCTTTTGTTACACTGCCTTTCATCGTTGCAGACCAGTTTCCTGCGACATCCTGTACCTGTGTAAGAGGTGCAGATAAGTAAAACTTGGTTCCACCACTGATTTCCACTGCTTCGCCAGCTTTGCTTGTCTTTCCGGTTGTCACGTTATGGAGTTTCACACCACTTGGGAGTTTCATTGTGATACTCTGCAGTTCATCTGCTTTAAAAGTGATTTCCTTTGTTCTCTGGCTGTTGCCATCTACATAAGCTGTCACATCTGCATCTGAAAAAGACATTGCCACATCCGGAATATCTGGCTGAGAAATACAATAATTATAAAGTTTTTTCGCAAGATTCTGTGCAGTAGTGTTTGCACCAGAAAAAGCATCGGAACTGCCATTCGCATATGACGCAGCAAGATGTACCAGAATAAATCTGGCTCCTGCACTCAGGTTTCCATAGCCATTTTCTTCTGTAAAAAATCCATCATCGCCAGAGGCTTTTGTGCCATAGTAGCATACTTTAGCCAGTGCTTTGCCATCCCCAACCTTATTAATTGTATATGTTCCCGTACCAGGTCCCGGTTTGGACGGCTGTACACAATAAGCTGTGGCGGACACATTACCGAATTTTACGGTATACTGATACGTCAGATAAGTTCCATAACCATAATCCGCATATCGGTATTCGGCACCTCTTGTCACTGAAACCTGTTGTGAACTTCTTGCATTTCCTGCTGCCGCCATAAATGTCACTGTTTCACCCGGCTCCATCTCATACAAGTCAATTCCTTCATTTTCTGCCTGATCCATTACTTCTGAAACAGTCAGACCAGATTCTTCATCTGTTGTTACTTCCTGTCCATCTGTAAGATCAGTCACAATCTCTTTTGCCCTGTCCGAATCAGCATCTTCCTCCGCATTACCGGAATCTTCTGTTTCACCGGCATTTCCTTCACCAACTGTATTTTCAGAAGAACTCTTTGTCTGTTCTTCTGTTTCTGGCTCTTTTACCGTAATGTTTCTGCTTACTCTGTAAGCTGGGTGACCGCTGACTGGATCTACTGCATAGACAGCTTTGTAGGTATCCGGTGTATGTGCGTCAAAATCTGTACCGGCTTCACTCTTTGCTTCATGGAATAAAACTTTCACCTTTTTTTCATTCACGCCCTCTATACCGGACAGATCGACTTCCACCTCAAATTCTTCTCCATAGGGAATCTCAATATCCTTTGCTTCCACAATTTCATCTTTATCAAGAGTATCCTGCACATCCTGCAGTTCCGGATATTGCTGTTCAAATGAAGTTGGCTCTGGTTCTAATTCAGAAGCAGAAACCGTGACTGGTTGAACGATAACAGACGCCAAAGTTGCAACTGCCATAAATCCTGACAAGAATCTTTTAAATCGCATTTTCATTTTGACTGAGTCCTCTCTTTCTTCGATAATTTACTCCACTTTCGTTCAGGCTTACACCTGCATGAATCAATCATAGGAACCACCTCCCTTATGTCTTGGATTGACTTTTAAATAAAAACAGGATTGAGCTATTTAAGCCGCAAGAGGTAATTCGTAATCATTCCTGCCAAGGGTGCCTCTCATCCATTGCCCTTCACGTTGTCACCGAATGCCCGCCGCCAGATGCGTAGCTGGGAAATTCAGGTATCCTCTTGCTGCTGATATGAAATTGTCAAGGTTCACTTTTAGGGGGGAATTTATTGTTTTGAATTAAAATAGACATTTGCCCCTCCACTAACCGCATGTGTGAAAGGGCAAAAATTAACCTGTTTGAAATTTTTTTATAAAATTTTTTTGAAACAGCAAAAACTTACAAAGTTTCCAGCCTGTCTTTTAGTTTCTGCAATACTTTGTTTTTCCTGTTTCTGATTGTCTTTGTACAACACCCGAAATACTGTGCTGTTTTTTTAACTGTGTACTCTTCAAAAAATAATAATCTTATCAATTCCATTTCTTCTTCTGACAAATATTTCAGTGCTTCCTGCAGCTCTTGTATTTCTGACACCCTGATGACTATTTCTTCTGGTGATAATATATGCAAATAACTGTTGTAACTCGTTTCCCCTACTTTTTCTATTCCGCACACACCATTTTTCTGCATTTTTTCAAGCTGGTATCTTTCTTTTCTTCTTGACTGGTACCATGCCAGATATACGTCTCTGGTAACTTCTATGAGAGTTTCATTTACACGCAGCACATACCGTTGTCTTTCCTTTGGTTTTTTACCACGCATCTTTTATTCTCCCTTCTGAAGCACTCCGATCAGTCTGCCTGCATTTCTTCTCATTTTCTGCTTTGCCTGTGAAATACATTTTGATACTGCCGGTTCTGTAATTCCAAACACCCGTGACACTTCTCTTTGTGTACGCTGCTGAAAATAAATTTGATGGATCACCTGTCTCTGCCGGTCAGTCAGCAGATCCATGAATTCTCCAATAGCTTCTTCTATGATCAGTTTTTCAAGTACATTCTGCCTTTTATCCACCAATTCACACCAGCCTTCTGAAATATGGCTGTATGAAATGCAATTATTATGTTCTCGTACCTCCCTGTTCCTGCACAGCCGATCTTCACCTTCTAATATCAACCGCACATACCAGGGCTGATTATCAAAAAAATCTTCCTTAACAACTGTTATTTTTCTTCCTGCTTCATATACATAATCTCGACAGGTAAATAAAGGAAAAACCGTTCCATAATCACCCACGCAATAGAAAACATATCCTGTCTGATACGCAATAATTTCCGCACCATCTATCAGTCTCTGCTTTACAACTGCCACATCGTTTTCTCTTAAATACCTGGCGGACGGAACCTTTCTTCTTTCTTCCCTGTTACCTACAACCTGTTTCAATTCCTGCAATGTCAGCATGATTACCACCCTTCTGCCTGCTGGCAACAGGTGCCCATCAGCAGAAAGGATAGGATTATTACTGATCTACTGGCAAAAGGGCAGTAAAAAACAGCTTCCGGCACACCCGTTTTTTTTAACGAGAGCCTGAAACTTCCTTACTGCCCTTTCTGCTAATTTACAGCATCCTCTATTTTATTTTCCGTCTGATGTCCCGGTCAGACTTCTTTGCATTTCTTTCCGTTTTTATGTTCTTTTCATTTTCCATTAAAACAGAATAGTCTCCCATTGCATCATAGGGACACTGCTTCCGATAGATTAAATTTTCTTGTCTGGTCATCAATCCTATCTCCCTTCCTTGTTTCTGTCTCTTTCTCTCTGTTTGCTATTTTAACAGCACAAAAAACTATTATCCTTAGCATATATGGGGAGTTTTTTTGTTTTACACCCCATATATGGTGAAATTTCACCTGTACTCATTAAAACTTTCTATCAGTGAATCTATTGTCTGCATGATAATTTTCTGCTCTTTCCATTCCATCTTCTGAATACGATAAAATACTTCCTCAAACTGCTTTCTTTTTTCTGCATCGTCCCCCTCTTTTCCCATCAGGATATTGGCATCTGTTTCCAGGATCTCAATCATCTTCCTGAAAATCTCAACAGACATTGCCGTTTGCCCTCCTTCTATCCTGCTGACCGTATTGACACTGATACCTGCTTTTTCCGCAAAAGATTCCTGTGACAACTTCATTTCCTGCCTGCGTTTTCTGATCCGTTCTCCCAATTCAATAAGTTCTGTGGAAATTGCACGATTGCTCAATACGGTGTCTCCTTTCCTGCAATTTATCCCAGCTTTACGACATTGTGTCGCAAAGTTTCCAGAAAAAAAGCAGCTAATTTTGTCTTAGCTGCTTTTCAAAAGATCTATTTCATTTTATTCTCGGTATTTTATGTATTCCTGTAATAACTGTGAGCAAGAAAACACTAAGATAAATGATTGCCTGTCCAACCATTGCCAGAAGAACGACACTTCCTATCAATCCTCCGATCAGAAAATTCATTGTCCATACTGCCAGTGTTCCTCCAAGGTCAAACCCTCTTGGAACCATCCAGACACACATTTTTCCAATTCCGAATGGTATCCCCATCAGTAGCAACAGCAATAAATAATTGCACTTCCCATCCTGGATACAAAGCGGTCTCAACACTGCAAACAATACAACAATCACCAGTGCTGGAACAATAACTTTTTTTATCATATTTCTCATGTTCCTTTATCCTCCATACATATCGTGATTAACCTCTGCCTGATAATAGCTGTTTATCGTTGCCGGGGCATTATACAGGGCAGTCAAAAGATATGCTTTAATGTTTCCAACCTTGGTCGTATTTCGATTCAGACAAAACAGCACATATTCGATATGTGAATAATTCAGCTTCATAAACCTGCTTTTCACCAAAGCAACTGGCTTTTCTGTCCCTGCAATCCGAATCATACTGTCCTCCGGCATCATCATAACTTCAATCATCAGTTCTACCAGTTCATCCACATCTTCTCTGGCATGATATTGATAATCTATATTTTCATGAATCACTTCCCGATATGTCCGCATCTCCTCCATCACATCCCTTTTCTTTTTCAGATTACCTGATATGATTGGATAGGATTGATTTATCTCAGTTTCACTAATATCAGTCTTGTTAATATCAGTATTATTAGATTGTGATTTCGGATATTCTGGTTTTGTGATTTCCACTATTCTTGAATGATGATTTTCACCATTTTGGAATTGTGATTCTGAAAATTCTTGATTTGTGGTTTTCATCATTCCTGAATTGTGATTTTCACCATTCTGTAATTGTGATTCCACACAATCCTGAATTGTGGATTTCACTACTCCTGAATGATGATTTTCACAATTCAGAAAAGTGCCTGTTTTTTCCCTATTCTCAGCTTCTGATTGCAGATTTGCACATTCTTCATGGTTTCCCTGCTCAGATTGCAGATCTGCACATTTTCTATGATTTTTCTGCTCTGATTGCAAATCTGCACAGCTATCCATCGGCTTTTGGTCTGGCACTTCTCTGAGCATAAAATTTTTCACATAAATAACATTAGGCTTTCCCAGTCCCAAACGTTTCTTTTCAATCAGTCCAATCCCATTATTACTGTCCAGCTCTTTTACCAGCTTCACTGCCTTTTGGGTTCCACAGTTCATCAGCTCTGCAATTTCTTCCACCGTGAAAATAATATATACTCTGTCCTCTGAATCCAGCCAGCGGTTCTTAATACTCAGGCTCATACGGTCCAGCATCAGGCCGTATAATACCTTTGCTTCACAAGAAAGAGCTTTAAAGCATGATTCTGTAAACAGCACTTTCGGGACACGATAAAAGCTGTATTGTTCCGCTTCCATTCCCGTAAAATAATCAAACTGTATCTTCTGCATCTGCTACTCCTTCTCTGTTTTCTTTCCACTTATCCAAAAGCATAAAAATAACTTCTTCTATCTGTTCTTTAGAATATGTCTCTGGAAAATAATTGCCGATTTTTTTTGCCGGAATTGTTACATTGATTTTACTGTTTTCTTTTTTCAATAAAACGGCATAGATATAACCCTGAGTTAATTTTCCATTTGCACTGCATTCCTTTAATTGTTCTGCCTGTTGTTTTGTCGGAAAGATATTACTGTTGACAATTCCTTCCAGAAGCCATTCCTGTTCCTGTGGTTTCAGATAAGACAATTTTTCACCCACAATCATAGGGATTTTATTATCGTCCACATATTCCAATAATCCATCTGATAATGAAGCCAGACGAATATATCTCTGCACGGTTCTTCCACTGTCCCCGGCTGTTTCACCAACCATATCTGCCGTATATTTTTCGCCTTTACTTCCCTGATGTTTCATAGCGTCATATTTCATCTTATAGGCATGAGCCTTTTCACTTGGCAGAATATTTTCACGCTGAATGTTGGAATCGACCATAATTATGACAGCTTCATCATCTGTATAGTTTCGGACAAGGACCGGCATAGTTGTTTTGCCACACAGTTCACAGCCTCTTTTTCTCCTGTGACCTGAAATCAGTTCATATCCACCTTCTGATCGGGGTCTTACCAGAGCAGGATTTAAAACACCGTAGTTTTTAATACTCTCTACTGTCTCATCCATTTTTTCATCATCGCTCACACGAAATGGATGATTTTTAAAAGGATAGAGCTTTTCCAGTTCTATTTCCACAACCTGGTTCATACTCTTTTCCGGTGATTCTTCTAATCCCAGTAACTCATCATAAGAGGTAAGCTGAATCTCTTTTTTCGGTCTACGCATGTTTCAACACCTCCTGAACCAGTTCTCTGTAACTGTCTGCCCCTTTGCTTTTTCCATCATAAGCAAATATACTTACACCTTCAGATGCTGTTTCTGCAAGACTTTCCGTTCTCGGAATCGTCTGCTCAAAAATCTTAATGTCATTTCCATATGTAGTTTTAATTGCCTGTTTGTTTCTCTTTGCATTATTGTAACGGCAATTATCCATTGTGAACAAAATACCTTCTATCTGCAATTCCGGATTAAACCTCTGATGGATTCCTTTTACCACTTTCAGTAATTCCATAAGTCCATCTGCCGCATAATATTGTGGCTGTACCGGAATCAATACACTGTCCGCTGCACTCAACGCATTGATTGTCAGCATTCCCAATGATGGCATACAGTCAATCAGAATATAATCATATTCATCTTTCAATAGTTCCAGATACTCTTTCAGTACTTTTTCCCTATCCTCAACAGTAAATAAGGACATATCCATTCCGGCAAGCAATTTATTGGACGGAATCAGATCCATCCCTTCTTCATGGTGCAAGACTGCTTCCTTTGGATCAAACTCCAGTCCCATGATGATATTTTCCATCATACTCTTTAAAGTCACTTTGAGATTTTTTGGAAATCCCAGTCCCATTGTCAGATGTCCCTGCGGATCTGCATCTACCAGCACTACTTTTTTCCCATTCTTTGTCAGTCCGGCTCCCAGATTGATGGTTGTCGTTGTTTTGGCTACTCCGCCCTTCTGATTTGCAATAGCAATTACTTTACACATATACTTTCCTCCGATTTACTGTTTTTCTTCTACTTCTACATAAACACGAAAATATTTACTTGTTCCTTTATTTGCATAAGCATCAGATACTTCCAGGACATCCAATTCTTTATGCTTTTCCAAAATACGACGAAACCATTGAATATCCTTTAAAGTACCCTGTAATCTAATTTTCAGCATACATATCCTCCCAGTCTTTGTAAAAACAATACTCTGGATAACGGATTTTAATGGCTTCCCAAAAATACCGGGCATATCCGCAGCAAAACAGATCTTCTACGGTATAATACTGACACTCTTTTAACTGATCTTCCTCTGCCTCATAATCTCCGACACTTGGTGTTCCATTACAGTAAAGGTTAAATGCCATACGGACAATCCGTAAACTTCCACTAGTCTGCCATCCTTCCAGCAGGCATTCCGTTTTTACACATCCAGTTTTAAAATTATAGATTTTATTCACATTATTTCTTGTGTCTCTGTCGATACCCAGGCAATAAACCAAAGCCCGATGGTAGACATCCTGATATCTGCATTTTTTCAGATATTCCTCATAAAATTTTTCGTGTTCCCTGCTCTTGAAAGTAATTGTGCGAGAATTGCTATTCTCTGCTCTTAACGCTGTGTTTGTCATTTTCATTTTCCTCCTGAATTTTTAATATTTTGGTATAAAAAGACACTCCATTTCTGGAATGCCCCATAAAAAATAGGGACACCCGCTTTTAACAAGTATCCCTATAATCTATCAAATATCTGATAGTCCACTATTCACTTTCATATTCAGGATTTTTTGTGTTCCCCGTACCGAGGTCTAAGGCAACCACAACGGTGACTCTCTGCACAAGCAACTTTTCCTTGTGATTTTCACCGATTTTGTTGAAACTGAAAAACTCTACAAAGTGCGTAAATTCAAGGATTTCTAGATATCTTTCCTTTGTAGTCCCACCACAGTCTCCACATGAGGAGTATGTGGGAACATATCAATCGGTACTACTTTTTCCACATGATAACAACTCTGCAATACTGCCAAATTTTTCCCAAGCGTTGCTGCATTACAAGACACGTAGACGATTTCTTTAATTTTGCTGCGCAAGATGCATTCCAACATCGCATCATCCAATCCACTGCGCGGCGGATCGACAACCAATACGTCAATTGTACGCTTTTTCGATAAATAGACAAGCTTATTGGCCGCATCATCACACACAAAAGACACATGTGCACAGCCATTCTTTTTCGCATTGCGATTCGCATTTACAACAGCATCCTTAATGCTTTCAATGCCGATGATTTCTTTTGCTTTATCCTTAAGGTATAAAGAAATGGCACCGATTCCACTATAAGCTTCAACGATGAATTCATAATTGCCTGAAATCATGGACGCAATGGTGCGATATAGCTGAATTGCCTGTTTGGTGTTTAACTGAAAGAATGAACGAGGTGAAATTTCCAAATCCAAACCATCCAGATGCAAGGGCAATAATTTCTCCCCTGCCAGAAAAATCATTTTCGGACCAAAAATTTCCGGTGTTTTCTTAATCGTATGTATGCTTTGCCACAAGCTGTACATGCCCGGTAAGCGCATCAGCTTATCAATTGTCTGAGGCAACAATTCATCTTCTCCGGTAATGATCGTACATTGATAGCGATTGTCAAATCCTCGTACGACTAGATTACGAATCCCACTTTTCTGATGGTGATCATAGCCAAGATAGCCATCAGCGTTTAATATATCCATAATACGTGCGCGCATTTTTTCTAATTCATCTTCATGTACAAAACAACGGCGGATATCAATAAAATAATTTGAATTGGGCATAAACAATCCGCTTCCCAAACGCTTCTCTTCCATCGCGCAAGGCATCTTAAATTGATTGCGATAGCCAAATATATCTGCACTCGGTAAGACATTCTGTATTTTTCTTGGATTTACCTGTGCATATTTGATCAAAGACTGTTTCAACACATCTTTTTTATATTCCAATTGCCGTGGATAGCGAGCGATCATCAAAGGACAGCCTCCACAGATATGCTGCATACGACATTTCGGTTGTATACGGTCCTTACTTTTCTTTATAATGCGGTTTACTTCTCCAATGGCATAACGCTTTTTACGCTCTACCACACGAATATCAACCTCTTCATCAACCAATGCCCCTGCTACAAATACCGGCAATCGGTCAATGTAGCCGATACCTTCCCCATTGATTCCCGTTTTTTTAATTACTACTTTCATATGTTTACCTCTATTTCCTATAGCTTTTCTTTTATTTTATCACTGATGGTTCGTGCCCAGTGAAAGATGCGTTCATTTTTCATTGGCAATTCTGCTTCACGACCATATGTTTCTTCCATCACCAAATTCAAACAGAATCCGAAGTATATGATACAGGAAATCAGATAAATTGCCAACAACAATGTGACAAGGGATGCCAATGGTCCGTACACGTCTTGATAAGATGTAAAATATTTTACAATTGTTACAAATAACGTGGCCAATCCCATAATACAAATCGTCGAAAACATTGCCCCCAATAACCCAAAGCTCCAATCATGACGGCGAAAACTTAATGCCCGATACATCATATAGAAGAACATCAGCATGATCAAAGAAGAAATCAGAGGGAGAAATTCTAAAAAGTTTGTCGCAATAAAAATGGCAGCTACAATAATAATCGCCAGATTGACAAAGAGTACGACTGATTTAATACGAATCGACCATTTTGGAACATCGACTTCTTCATGAGATGCGCTAATCAAAAGAAAAGAAAAAATACTGCGACTTGCCAGATAAAAGGAAACACACATCGTAACGATAAAGGATAAGATACTATAATCCTTACTCGTAAAAAACTGAAACAGCTGATTGATCGTTTCCAAGTTGCCATCCGGTATAAAATTCATGATAAAGTTGAGAATGATCGTATCATCAAGATAAGCGAATTTAAACATCAATGCAAATATCAGCAAAGATGGAGCCAGTGCTAATAAAAGAGAAAAAGAGAGCGAGTATTTAAAAAGGCTCCCTTCAAAGGAAGTGAATTCACGATACAAACATTTTATTTTGTACATAGCTCACACCTACTTTATCTCCTGCATATAGTGTACCACCTTTTTTGCGTCTTCACCAAGAACAAAATAATAATATTGCCCAATGCGCCCTTGCAATGCCGAATCTATTAGCGTATTCCCATCCATGAGTATCCCCGCATAGCGCTGCTTCAAATCTTCTTTATGTTCTTGAATAGCTTTTTTCAGCATGGTATCTGCCTGGGGCTTGGCTAAAAACAGGGCTACCTCACTCAATTGTGCCGGAATAAGTGCCTGTTGAACACGGCAATCCTTGATTTGTGTCATATCCATATGATATTGCTTCTCTACTTCCTGTAAGCTTAGCGCTTCATCCTGTAACAATCCCATCTTCCAATGACCATCCGCAATCTCTTCATTTATTTCCTCTATGACTTTTTCCATATCTATATTCCCATCTTCAAAACTTCCTGGTTTTGTACACGCGCATAGAACAAAAAGACAAAGCCATAAACAAATGATCTTTTTCATATGCATCCCTCCTGCTTCAGTATATGAAATCAGGTTTTTATCCATACCTTTCAAGGGATGACGCTTTCTTATTGCGCTTTCATTTTTAACAAAAAAAGAAGCTGAACATGTCAGCTTAATCGTTAACGGCCCATTCTGGAACATCGTTTCCTCTGCGAATCAATACCGCTTTTTGGAACTCTGTCTGATTCAGGAACTCTAAAATATCATGTTCCTCTTCTTCATTGCAGCCAATCAATAATTTTACTTCACAATCCTTTTTCAGGATATCGGCACTAATAACAACTGCCTGTACCAGATTGCTTTTTTCACTGCCCTTAAATACATCAATCGGTGCTTGATCAGAACCTGTTGTATCATTTAAATATCCATAATCAACAGGGTAAATCATATTGCTATACTTGTAATGACAAGTGTTGCGTGGGCGGTCAATGACCAGTTTGCTTGATAGATACAAGGTATCTAATTTTTGCCAGAAAAAGGCATTATTCTCAAATGAACTCATAGTCGTCCTCCTATTTAAAATGTAACTATAACTTTATCTCTGGTAATATCCTGAATGCTCTTGCAACCGGACATTGCCATTGCTTCTTTTAATTCAAGCTGAATCTTTTCCATATAAATGCGGATACCTTCTGCCATGCCGCCGATCACTGCTTGTGATGCAGGGCGGCCAATCAGAACACCGTCAGCTCCTAATGCCAATGCTTTAAAGACATCATTACCGCTACGGAATGCACCATCCACAAAGACTTTCATACGTCCATCCACAACGTTTACGATTTCTTCCAACATTTCAATACCACTTGGACTATCGTCTAAAACACGTCCACCATGATTTGAAACGATGATTCCATCTGCCCCAGCTGCCAAAGCTTTGCGCGCTCCCGCTACGCTGAGAATGCCTTTTAAAATAAAGGGCACCTTGCACATGGCTTTTATTTCCTTTAAATCCTCTACGCTTTTAAAACCAACGGGCGTCACACTGTTTCGCAAGTTAGAAAGACCACTGGCATCAATATCGGAAGCAATGGCCAATGCATTTCCTTCATTTGCCAGTTCAATGCGCCATTTCATATGCTCATATTGCCATGGTTTGATGGTCGGGATACCATATCCATTGTGTTGTTTTACAATTTCCATTGGTCCTTTAAACATTTCATCATGCATACCATCACCGGTGAATGCTAATGTATTTGCCTGCAGACAACCCTCAACCAGTTCTCTGGTATAATCATCATCACGCATCTTAGCGCCATAATTTTGTTCAATACCGCTGATTGGTGCTGCATACACCGGTAAAGCTACCGGATGTCCGAAAAAATCGGAAGCTGTATCAATTTCTTCATTGGAAGTAATTGTATCCATCTGAATCAAAATCTTTTTCAGCATTTCACTATTTCGCACAAAGGCGCTGCCACTGCCCTTTCCGCCGGGACCCGGAGTTTCACCGCGACAGGCTCTGCCATCACAAACAGGACAGCATCGACATTTGGCACACTGTGATTTTGCGTTTGCATAAACCTCATTCCATGTCTTCATCTTCACACATCACTTTCTAAAATCAAAAAGGATCTCATTACGTATTCTTATATATTATACTGGTGATGAAAGAAATTATCAATAGTTTTAGAAAATTTTCACAGTTTCTTTCATTTCATATCATCTAAAATGCGTATCTTTCTTATTGCACACTATTTCATACCCTCTAAATCGTTCTTAGCGACCCACTCCCAAAATCGATCCGGTTGAAATTGGGTGTAGCCTTTTTGCGCATCCGCAACTTCGCCATTCTTGATGTAATAATAATGCGGTGTCTGATCCGGACGATCCAGATATGCCTTTAACTTATCCACATCCTCATTTAGATGCTCCACTGTATCATCTCGCATGATCGTATCATAAATGACCAAGTTATGATCGTTTATGGTATCCTTAAGCATTTCTAGCATAGCTTCACAATATTCACATTGCTTACGGGTTACCAACAAGACAAAGCTTTGCTTTTTCTGTATTTTTGCGATGGCATCATCCACACCAATTTCTATAACCTTGCTTTCAGAATTGGTTTTTTTCGATGTTGTGCTGACACATCCTGTCATCACCAAGGCGAAGGTAAACAAACATATGATAACTTTTTTCATATCATCACCTCAATTACATATAAATGGAAACCCCATTATAACAAAAATCAATTCCCTCTTGCAATCTTTTCCATAATTTCACATAGAATATTACAAATAGTTACATCATCTTCCAAGGAATAACATTTTTCCTTTAATCTTTTGCATCCTGCTGCTTTGGATAAAGGAAAAAGATGCAATCTGTTTTTTTGATTACATCTTTCATATTGCTTTCTTATTTCTTTTTCATACGTAATATCCGCATCGAATTTAAGACAGCAAGCAAGGTGACACCAACATCCGCAAAAACGCCCATCCACATATTGGCAATACCAAGAGCTGCCAGTACTAATACAATTCCTTTAACACCCAAAGAGAAAACGATATTTTGCCATAGTACATACATCGTTTTACGGGCAATCCGAATTGCTTCACTTAAAGCAAGTGGATCATCTTTCATTAACACGATATCCGCTGCTTCTATGGCTGCATCACTTCCGATACCACCCATAGCAACACCGACATCCGCACGGGCCAACACAGGCGCATCATTCATACCATCACCGACAAATGCCAGTTTATGTTTGGCATCCTCTTGTTGCAGCAATTCCTCAACTCGTGCTACTTTATCCGCTGGCAACAATTGCATATGCACTTCATCCAATGCTAATTCTTTTGCCACATGTTCGCCAACTTCTTTGCGATCTCCACTTAACATGATACAGCGTTTGACCCCATTTCGTTTTAGTTCCTGAATTGCTTGTTTACTTGTTTCTTTCATTTCATCATTGATCAGCACATAGCCAAGATACACATTTTCTTTCGCTATGTGAATGATGGTGCCCGGTG
This sequence comes from Eubacterium sp. 3_1_31, assembly GCF_964249515.1. Classification (NCBI taxonomy): domain Bacteria; kingdom Bacillati; phylum Bacillota; class Clostridia; order Eubacteriales; family Eubacteriaceae; genus Eubacterium; species Eubacterium sp. 3_1_31. The sequence goes on along the minus strand of NZ_CAXUBY010000016.1, from coordinate 11,602 downwards.
TCGGACATGGAACGGTCGATATGCCATGTGTCCGCATCAGTTTCTCATTACCTAACAATACCTTCTCTCCATGAATGGTAACCTGTATGCCGTTACCGGCAACTTCTTCATAATGTTCTAGACAAGATGCATCTATCGTTTTTCCATAAGCTTCTTTGATAGACAGGGCAATAGGATGAGAAGAATGATATTCACCATATGCCGCCAGTTGCAGCAATGCTTCTTTACTGCCTTGCTGTGCATCGACCTTTACAACGCGAAAAACACCTTTGGTCAGCGTTCCCGTCTTATCAAATACCACAGTATCAATATTCTGCAATGCTTCTAAATAATTACCACCTTTTATCAAGATTCCCTGTTTACTGGCAGCACCGATTCCGGCAAATAAGCCTAATGGAATGGATACTACTAATGCGCAAGGACAAGAGACAACCAGAAATGTCAAAGCACTTTCCAGCATATCCATAACATGAATTTGATTGCTAAACAAAGGAGGCAATATCGCCAAAGCAACTGCTAAAGCAACAACACTTGGTGTATAGACTCTGGCAAATTTGGTGATGAATTTCTCCATTGGTGCTTTTTTACTGCTGGCATTTTCCACTAGCTCTAAAATACGAGATACCGTTGATTCCCCATATGGTTTGGTAACCTTCATGGTCAATACACCACTTAAATTGACAACCCCAGCCAACACTTCATCATCTATATGGACATCGCGAGGCATACTTTCTCCGGTTAATGCTGACGTGTCCAACGCACTGCTTCCTTTTATAATTATCCCATCCAATGGTACGCGTTCTCCCGGTTTCACAAGGATGAGCTCACCGATTTTGACATCTTCCGGTGTTTTTTTGATTTCCTGCTCTCCATCAAGCACATTTGCATAATCGGCGCGAATATTCATTAAGGAAGATATGGATTTTCGAGAACGATTTACGGCATAGGATTGAAACATCTCACCGATTTCATAAAAAATCATAACCGCAACAGCTTCTTCATAATCCTGTATCGCAAAGGCGCCAATGGTTGCTATACTCATCAAAAAATTTTCATCAAACACTTCACCTTTTAACACATTACGCATAGCTGTGATAACAACTTTACCACCGGCAAACACAAAGGCTGCCAGAAAAATCCATACGCTATAAGCTGTTTCATGAAAGAAAAGTCCTACAAGAAAAAGGAAAATTCCACTATACAGTTGAGCATTGTTGCGAAAAGAAAACATACTATATTGGGGTTCCATTTCTTGCACCTTTTTTTCTTTTTCCACAAGAACGCCATCTTCTAAGGTTGGTATTACCTCCATGATTTTCATCAGCGTTTCTTCTTTTTTCATCTTATCTTTCATCTGAACAAATAAGATCCCATTTGAAAAGTTCAAGCTGGCATCAGCTACATTTTCCATGCCCGCTACATGGCGTTCTATTTTGGCCGCACAGTTTGCACAATCTAACCCTGTAAGATACAACTTGTCTGCCCCTTGCAGTTCCCGTACTTCTTCTACATGTGCATGTGTACAAGAACAACCATCATGATCATGATGATGTTCATGTTCCTCGTCATGAGAATGTGCATGTTCGCAACAGCTGTCTTCCTGTGCATGTACATGTTTCTGCGATTTATTTTCCATCGATTTCTTTTGCTTAACTTCACGTGGTACAACCTCAGGTTCAATGCTTGTCACTGTAGAAAGGATTGCTTCCTCTATTGTCGCATCTTCATACTCTACATATAACTTCTTTGTGACAAAATCCACATTGGTCTCTTGTACCCCCTTAACTTTTGCTACTTGTCGCTCTATTTTCATTGCGCAATTTGCACAATCCAAGCCTTCTAAGACATAAATCTTCTGCATTCTCTCTACCTCCTTTATTTACGACGCGCGATTAGACAATACCCCTTGTCTTTCCCCATTGTTAATAGGGATTCCTTTGTAAAACCATTACTTTCCATGCTCTGTAGGATCGTTTCTTTTTCATAACAATGAAACATGGGAAACAGCCTTCGTTTGCGTTTCAGCCAGGATGCTGAATAAAAAGCAATCACACAAATGCTGTCAGGTTTTCCACAGCGATATAGTTCCTGAAACCCTTGATCCAGACTTTCCCAAAAATATATCGTATTGATACTATATTGATACGCAAACATTTCATCTTGAAACGGCAGTTCTTCGACCTTTCCATATACTAGTTCCGTGCCTTGCAAAGCTTTATCCTGCCGGGCTTTTTTAATCATTGTTTCACTGATCTCTACTCCATAGTATGTGCCAGAATGAAGACGCAATGCTTTTTTAAGTACTTGCGCATTGCCAAAGCCAACATCTAAAATCGTTCTTGCTTCTGTAGTTTGCAGATGCATGAGTACCATATCATACATCTTATGATTCATAAGATTCATTACTTTAGTTGCTAACCTGCCACATATGCCATTGGGATGGGCGAATTGTTTTCCAATTGTATTTAGCATTAATGTTCTAAGATATGCGCTAAACCTGCATCATAGATTTGTTGGATATGTGCATCATCTAAAGAATAGAAAACATTTTTCCCGCTTCTGCGATATTTAATTAAACGATTCTGCCGTAAGACCGATAGCTGATGTGATACTGCGGAATGTGTCATATCTAAAAGAAAAGCAATATCACAAACACAAAGCTCTTCTTTAAATAACATACCTAATATCTTTAATCTGGTGGGATCCGCAAACATTTTAAACAAGGCAGATAATTCATTCCCCGTTTCCACACTCAGCATGTCCGCTTTGATTCTGGCAATGACATCTTCATGGATTTGCCGTTCTTCACATTCTAGTTTTTCTTTTGCCATCACATGCATCCTCAACTTTCTAACATATGAACAATTGTTCATATATTTTGCAAACCTATTATATGTCATTTTTCTATGCTTGTAAACACTTTTTATGAAAATTGAAGGAGTTCGATGAATCGAAAAGACTTCTTTCTCATCCTTCCATTGCTTCGTGATGGATAAAAAAAGAAGTAGAACATCACAAGCAGAGCGTGAATGATTATCCTACTTCCTGTTTTTTACCATAATATTATACAACGTTTTTTCTGCATTCAACCAGTTTACTTTAAGGTTGCCAGTTCGTTCGCATACGCTTTGGCTTTCTTTTGATCGTTTAATCTTTCATACACCTGCTGTTTCAGTTCTAATAGAAAACATAATGTATCTTCATTCGTCGATTGTTCTGTATACGCTTGGCGTATGATAGGCTCCATCGAGTCTAATTTCTGCAAGATCCAACGCTTGGTTTGGGTACTGTTAATATCATCATAATACTTTACGCTATTTGCGTATTGTTCATCCGTGATCAAAGCCAACTGCAAGAGGCGCAAACAATCTTCTTCGCGCTCTTTTTGATAGCGGGGAAAGATCACATCCAATTCTTTTTGATAGGTTGGAAATGATGAATAAAACAATCCTATCAAATACTTATACATATCTGTATATTCATTATCCCAAACAGTATCGCCTTTTAATAATTTCTCTTTGTTTTGAAAATAGCTGTTTTGCAATGGTTGTCCGTTTTCTATCTTTCGCTTTACAAGCTGCTTTATTGCTATGTGTGGTGCTTCCAGCATAAATTGTTCTTTACCATCACGATATGCAATTACTACCTTGATACGATTACTCATGTGTCGATTAGCGACATCAAACAGGCTTCTGTCCTTCATCTTCCAGACATGTGGTGTTTGCATAATATCCTGCATGAGATCATCTTGAAATACTTGATTTAAAGGATAACGACCCATCACTTTGATAGTTTCTTTGTCTTGCTGATAAGCAAAGACAGAAATTGTCAGATCATGGATAGTTCCATCCACTTTTTTCAACAATGTTATTTGATAATCATCATATGTATAAAAATAATCGTATGCAATATCAAACAATTCCCCTTTGACGATATGATCATTCGCATAAAAAGTCTTAAGCAATCGCTGCTCCTTTTTACTTAGATCTGTTATCTCATAGGAAGATAGATGATCATGAAAGAAGTATTGTACTCCCTATATAAGAAGCAATAGACTACATAGTAAGCTGCCAATGACCATCAGCCATTTCCGTATTTTCATAAGAGTCCTTTCATTATTTGCTTATACCTTCTCTATTCAAGAATGATTTTTAAAATACCAAATTGTCCGCATAATGCCATATGCAGCTAATTCTAATTTTTCGGGTGCATTTTCTAAAGCTTGTTGGAACGTCATGGCACGATCGGCAATGCTATAAATACCAACAAAGCCTAACTCATATAGATCCATATAACCAATGCCTAAGGCTCCACTGATACAAATAATTGGCTTATCATGTTTTTTGGCCACTTTCAAAATACCAGCCGGCACTTTGCCATACATCGTCTGACGATCACTTTGTCCTTCTCCGGTGATGACCAGATCACAATCTTGTATCTGATCTTCAATGTCACTATAACTCATTAACAACTCAATGCCCGGCATCATCTTCGCCTGCAAAATGCCTATCAATACAGCACCAATTCCTCCGGCAGCTCCACCGCCTTCAAAAGTATCAATATCCACATGGGTATAACGATAAAGCTGATCGCGATAATTCTGCATCGCCATATCCACCTTTTTGATTTGATTAGGAAAAAAGCCCTTTTGTTTCCCAAAAACATAAGTTGCCCCATTTTCCCCCAACAAATGATTTTTCACATCACAAGCCGCAATCAATTCAATACCTTCTAATTTATTTAAACGATTCAAATCAATATAACGAATCTTTTCCAGATTCATCGCTTGCGGAGATAAATATTTATGATTCATATCATAGAAACGCGCGCCTAAGCTTTGTAACAGCCCCATACCGCCATCATTGGTAGCACTGCCTCCCAAGCCAATGATGATTTTTTTACAGCCTTTTGCTACAGCATCCAAAATAACCGTACCAACACCGAAACTACTGCCAAAAAATGGTGCTCTGCGCTCTCTTTCATGCATATTCAAGCCGATAATATTCGCCACTTCAATCACCGCACAACGGCCATCTTCAATGATGGTATACTCGCTCATGATTTTTTTACCATACGCATCACTGGTCTGTACCGGCTGTTTTATGCCATGACAGGTTTCATGAAAAGCCGCAACCGTACCTTCTCCCCCATCACCAATCACGTAGGATACCGTTTCAATAGAGGTATCCAGACGGTGGATACCCTTTTCAATTTGTGTGGCTACCTGTCGTGAAGTCATACATCCTTTGTAGGAATCACAGGCAATTACTATCTTCATCTAATCACTCCTATGAACGCGCAAGTATTCTTTCGTTAATTTTACCACAGTTTTATATAAAAGCACTAGTGAAATCAGATTTGGTATGGCCATAAGACCATTTAAGGTATCTGCGACTTCCCAAACAAAGCCCAGTTCCATACCACAGCCATATATTAACAAAACAAGAAAGAGCAGTGAATAGCAAACAATCATGATACGTGTTTTGAATAAATAATGAAGACAGGTGATTGCATAATAGTACCATCCTAAGATTGAAGGTAAAGCAAAGGATATGATGGCAATGGCAAACAGCATACCACCAAAAGAACCAAACCCTTCTTCAAAGCAAGCTACGGTCAAGGCAACACCTTCCAGACTTTGGCCCCATGCATCACTGGATAAAACGACAAGACCTGTCAATGTACAGACGATAATCGTATCAAAGAATACTTCAAATATGCCCCAAAAGCCCTGTTCTACTGCATTCACATTTACAACAGCGGCATGTGATAAGGGAGAGCTTCCCATACCAGCCTCATTAGAAAATACGCCGCGCGATATGCCATAATGCATTGCCCGGGAAATGGCAAAGCCACTGATACCTCCGGCCGCGCTCATGAAATCAAAGGCATCATCAAAGATGAGCGTGAAGACATGTGGCAATTCATCCATATGCAGAAGCAGTAAATAGATACAAGCCAGCACATAGCCAATCGAAATGATGGGAATGATTATTTCATTAAAACGCATAATTCCTTTCGCCTTGCCTAGCATGATGATGCCGATGATCAATGCCAATACAATACCGATAAGCATAGGGGAAAGAGGCAGATACGTTTGCAAGGTGTGGGCAATCGTATTAGCCGGTGTCAGATTACCTATCCCAAAAGAGGCAAACACACAAAATACAGCAAATAAAACACCAAAAAATCGCAGATGCAAGCCATGTTCCAGCGTCGTCATCGGACCTCCGATATAACTGCCGTCTTCACTTCTTTCACGATAGTGAATTGCCAAGACAATCTCTGCATACTTGCTCATCATACCGGGGATGGCACTGATGAGCATCCAAAATAAGGCACCTGGTCCTCCCATGGTCAAAGCAGTGGTAACCCCTACGACACTGCCAACACCCAATGTACCGGCTAAAGCTGTCGATACTGCTTGAAAAGGTGTAATACCTTCTTGGGCATTGGTTTTCTTTAAAGCCCCAAGGGTCTTATGAAATATCAGTTTGATCTTACGAAAAGGTAAAAAATTTGTCACGATCATCAGCCATATACCTGTAAACAATAAAAAGAAAATCATATATTTGCCCCAGACAAAGCCATTCAGCACTTGATTGATGTACATAAGCTTGTTCATAGCCACACCTCACCTATGCTATAGTGTATTCCTTTGTGAAACGAAAAATGATGACGTGATGGCAGCTTACGACCTTTTTATGCTATGCATATCCCTGTTTCTTTCTTGAAAATGATTTGCTTATCCTGCATCAGATAGATAGTACTCTGTGCTTCTTTGATAAAAGATGCATTTACTGCCCACTTGATGAAAAATAGGCGTATAATGATGTTGAAAAAAGGAGGCATTTTTATGAGAGTGTTATGTATTTTAACGGATGGTTATGAAGAATTAGAAGCTGTAGGAACCATTGCTTTATTAAGAAGAGCAGGAATTGACATGGATATCAGTGCCGTATCCGCAAAAGAAGCATGCGGACGTTTCCATATCACGATGAGCAATCTGTTAGATCTGGATACGATCGATCCGAATGCATATGACGTTTTGTTCTTCCCTGGAGGACCACATTATCAGAAATTAGAAGCCAATGATAACGTCATGGCTATTTTAAAAACCTTCATGGATGCAGATAAAGTTGTTGCCGCTATTTGTGCAGCACCGACCATATTAGGCCGTCAAGGGTATTTAAAAGGTAAAAACTACACCTGCTTTACTAGCATGAATGAAGATTTCGGTGGCACGTATGTAGATCAATATACCGTAACGGATGGCAATCTGATCACCGGAAGAAGTGCAGCAGCTGTAATTGACTTTGCGTTTGCTATCATTGAAAAGCTAGCAGGTAAAGAAAAGGCCGAAGCAGTAAAAAACGAAATCTATTATTATTAAAAGACTTTCATTATCCTAAATAAAAAGCATATGTGATTGCTGTCAAATGACGCTAGCCATATGCTTTTTTCCTATTTACAAGTAACTTCTTCCGTTTTACAAATCATCATTTGACAGGGATTCCATTCATCCCATAATGGTAATACCTCTACATCCACAAAATTAAGCGAACGATAAAAGGCATAGGTTCTTAAATAATATTCATCTTTTGCCTCAGGTGCCAATGTTTTCACCTGAAGATAATAATAACCATGCGTCTTTGCATAGGCCACTACCGCTTGCATCATGGTGTTGCCAATTCCCTGACGATGATAGGTTGGCAAAATCCCGAGCACATACAGTTCTAAAGTTTTCTCGCTCGTTGGCTTTAAGGTGATAAAACCAATCAGCTTTGTTTCCTCAAAACAACCAAGGACAGTAAGCTTTTGACTTTCTACTACATAACTTTCTAAAGAATCCGGAAGACCAAACCAATCAGGTAACGCTAATAAGATAGTTTTGATATCCGCTTTTTCATCCATGTTTAATAAACGTATTTCTCGCATTTTTTTCATTCCTTTCAATAAACATAAAAAAACAGCACTCCTTGTGCCGCAAGCATAAAAATCCTAACGGCAAGGACAAAATTAGGTAACATAAAAATGGATGATTCATCCTTATGCCCTATTCTCGTTATCCATTTACCGTTGCCGACAGCAGAAATATCCACCATCGAAAATATCGCCTCCAAATTAGCTTATCGCTTTGTTTTATTAAGTTTACCATATAGAAAAAGAAAACACAAATTACGAAATCAGCTGGGTTATCATGGTTATCCTTTAAAATAGGATATAAATTATAAAAAAAGTTATGTAGGACACTCACAAGTGAAACGAACTGTGCTATAATAAACAAGCTAAGAAGAAAGAAGGTGTTGTATATGTCTCCAGAGCCGGAAAGCCCATGTCAAAATAAGATAAGAAAACACATAACAGGAGGCAGTATACAAACCAGCCTCCTGTAAAAAGGAGGTACGTATGATTGAATTTTACAAAACTTTTGGCACGATGACCAAAAAAATCGACAAACCAGAAAAAGGATGCTGGATCAGCGCTATTGCGCCTACCCAAGAAGAATGTGATTATTTAATTCAAGAAATTGGTGTTCTCCCTGAATTCGTCAAAGCGAGTTTGGATGAAGAAGAAAGTTCTCATATCGATCATGATGAAGACGAAGGACAAACGCTTGTCATTGTCGATTATCCTAATGCTGATGAAGATGAAAATACAGATGAAAATACATTGCTTTATACAACCTTACCACTTGGTGTTATCATTATGAAGGGTTGTATCGTAACAATCTCTTTATATGATAATCTCAATATCGAAGATATGGCAAAAGGTCGTATTAAAGGGATGAATACAGATCTTAAAACGCGTTTCTTATTATTGCTGCTGTTGAAGATTTCACAGCGTTTCCTAATCTATCTGCGTCAGATTGATCGCGTATCTTCAAGAACAGAACGTAATCTTCACCAATCTATGAAAAATAAAGAATTGATTCAAATGTTGGGCTTAGAAAAATCTCTTGTTTACTTCTCGACTTCTTTAAAATCAGATGAAGTTACGCTCAATAAGATCATGCGTGGAAAGCTGATCAAACTATATGAAGAAGATCAGGACATCCTAGAAGATGTGATGATTGAAATCCATCAGGCAATCGAGATGTGTAATATTTATTCCGGTATTCTATCAGGAACGATGGATGCCTTCGCTTCCGTCATCTCTAATAACCTAAATATTGTTATGAAAGTATTAACCGTTATTACCATCGTCATGGCGATACCAAACATTATCTTCAGTTTTTATGGTATGAATGTAGAAGGTTTGCCAATTCCACAATGGTGGTTCCCTACCTTAGTCGCCATTATTGCCTGTGTCATTGCCACCTTTATCTTTAAGAAAAAAGATATGTTCCATTAAACATACGCCCATAGTCATCTATGGGATTTTTTATGCGACATCTTTAGATATTTTAAGCCATATATGGAAATAAAATCATATATGCTACAATAAAGCGCAAGGGGGAATCAAATTATGGAAAATCAACAACATACGACACACATTCTGCGACGCATTGTTGTAGGCTTATGCTTAACGATGTTTACGGTGCAATTTGCTACCATTGATCGGTATAGGTCTTATGACCTACCATCTATGGACATTACATAGACACAATGCATACTTTCAGCATGCCTTTTTCAGCGAGATTGGATTGGCCATTCTCTTTCTAATACAAACAAGCTTAGCTGCTACTCCTTATATGGATGGTATCTTACTGCTATCCATCGTATCCATCGCGTTACAAGTATATTTTATCCAACAGTTTTCAAAGGCGATAGAATCACTTTATATCGATGCGCAGCTAACACAACGCTACCCTATGAAGAACGTACGGATTGCTTATCTGCTCTATATCCTTTTCGTATTACTAAGTTATTTCTTTCTTCTATTTGGAATTATTGCCATCATCATAGGATTGGGATTGCTTATTTATATAGCATATCAGCTGTTTCACTCCATTCATCAATTATTGAACGCCGATATCCAAATAGAAACAGAACAACCTCATGTTTCCTTTTTCGCCATCGCTCTTATTTACACAAGCGTTCTCGCCATTGGAGTGTATGGAATGACCAAAATGTTTATGACCTATGAAACCGTGTCCTATGAAGAAGTAACACCAGCTTCTACCCAAGTACAAAAAGCGCTAATCAAGAAAGGCATGCCACAAGCTATTGCTGCAGAATTATGCAATGAAGATGCCCTTGTTCTGAATACGGCAACGAACTTCAAAGTAAAAACCACAAAAATCCATTATGGTGAGCTGCCTGCATTTCCTTTCATCAGTGTGACTGCTAGAAGTACGGATGGTGCGATCATGATCTTAGGATTCATCGATTGGAAACAGTTGCCAACGACACATACTGCCATGATGAAAGCACAATTGACGATGCAGAAACTGGAAGAAGATAACACCATGGTTAAGTATGTACAGCTCTATCAAGAGAACAAACACCATTATGCCAGTGAAATTTATGATGATGAATCCTTCTCTTTCAAAAAAGGAAACAAACGTAAGAGTTATTTTATCATGCAATACGACTCGCCCTATCAGGAAAAGTGCCTATTGCATATAGACATCCTATATCGCAATGATGCATTCGTTTATCCTTACCGTGAGTTCACTACGTATCAAGCAGGAAACAGTTTCCCAGATGCTTTGGTACAAACCTATCCCTCCTACGGAGTTTCCCACATCACGTTTGATACAGAAATTAACGTTGATGGAAAAACCTATTCAAAAGATACGCATGAACAAAACGATGATTTATAAATAACTTTAGATAAAAAATACCTACTGCCATATTGGTTACACAGTAGGTATTTTTCTTATCTTTTTATTTAGCCGCATCCAGCATCGTACTGTCTTCTCCACACAATGCTTCAAAGTCTTTTGTAAAGACATCAACAGCAATTCTTGCGGCATCTACTTTAATCAAGCCTTCAATAACATCCGGAGCAATCGTACTAGCTCCTAACCCATACTTCGCCAATTCCAGCACCTGTTGGGAATTTTTAAAGCTTGCGGCTAGTAATTCTGTTTTTAAACCGGCCTTCTTCAGCATATCATGAATATCTTTAGCAACCTGAATACCATTGCTGCCAAGATTATCAATACGATTGACATATGGTGCTACATAGGCAGCACCGGCTTTCCCTGCCAAATATCCCTGCATTTGATTATAAATAGCTGTTCCTGTTACATTTGCACCTTCTTTGGCCAACAGACGAATTGCCTTTAAGCCTTCCGGTATCACCGGCACTTTAATAAAGGTATTTTCCCCAAGCACTTCCTGAATCTTATGCGCCTCTACCACCATATCCTCTGCTTTGGCGGAAATGACTTGTACATGTAAATCCGCATCTTTCCCAATGAAAGCACGAATTTCTTTCAATACCTCAAATGGATTGCGTCCAGTCTTTTTCAAAATGGTAGGATTGCAAGTGACCCCATCTACCGGATATACCTCATAAATCTTTTTAATCTCCTTAAGATCTGCGTTATCTACTAAAATTTTCATGTTATTTTCTCTTGTATTATTTAATTACCCAAGAAACAGGTAATTAAATAATATCTTCCTTTCTTGGGAATTCATTAAGCTATATA
>NZ_CAXUBY010000015.1:0-67813 GCF_964249515.1 Eubacterium sp. 3_1_31 | reverse complement strand
TACAAGACGATTGTGTAAGGAAAAACCCTTTTGATTTCAAGTTAAGTGAAGTCCTAGAAAATGATACCAAAGAGAAAATCGCATTGACAGAGGAACAGGAACAAGCCTTACTCTCATTCATCAAGACGGACAATGTGTATCACAAGTATTATGATGATGTGCTGATACTGCTAAAGACAGGACTTCGTATCTCGGAACTGTGCGGACTGACAGTAGCCGATATTGATTTCAAGAATGAAGTTGTGATTATCGACCACCAGTTATTAAAGAGTAAGGAACAGGGCTATTATATTGAAACGCCTAAAACAAAGAGCGGAATAAGGCAAGTGCCATTAAGCAGAGAAACGATACAGGCATTTCAACGGGTTATGAAGAAACGCCCAAAGGCAGAACCATTTGTGATAGACGGACGGGGCAACTTCTTATTTGTCAATCCCAAAGGCAAGCCTAAAGTTGCGATTGATTACAATATGCTTTTTGTCCGTATGGTAAAGAAATACAACAAGCACCATAAGGATAACCCTTTGCCACATATCACACCACATACGCTACGCCATACATTCTGCACAAGATTGGCAAGCAAGAACATGAACCCGAAAGATTTACAGTATATCATGGGGCATTCAAATATCAGTATCACAATGAACTGGTATGCTCATGCGTCCATAGATACCGCAAAATCAGAGGTTCAGCGTCTAATCGCATAAGAAGTATTTACCACGATTTTAACCACGCTTGATAGCGAAAATATAAGAAGATAGACCTAGATATGTGAGGTTTACCACAAAAGCAAAATGCCCGTAGAGCCCATAAAATAAGGCTTTGCGGACATTTAAGAAGATATAAAAAGATAGTTAAAAAGACATATATAATTTCATTTAAATCAAAGAACAAGTCTATGACCTCTACATAATTATCTTTAAATTCCTTTACTAATACAGAAAGTGGATCGTCTAATAAATATTGATGTCCTTGAGAATAATATCTACCTCCAAAATATAGTGTCAAAGGTTCTTGCTGTCCATTTTCTAATTGAACAATAGTTTCACTTTTCAATAATGACATTTTTTTACGTGATTTACTGTATGTTGCGAAAACCTCAGCACCATAACCTTTTCTTTCCTTTAATAAAATTTGATCCAAAGTATCTAATGCCGTATATGTGAAATCAGGGGTACTTTTTAGAAACTCTTTGGTTAATTCTCCAGCTAAAATAGTACCTATATGATTTTGCATCATTTCTTTCAAAAACAAAGCATTGCTGCTAATAGCAATCAAGGAATAGGATTCACATTTAGCAATACTTAATATTTCTTGTAACAAAGAGGAGATATCAAAGTACTCTATTGTATCTTGTGTTTTTTCAACATCGTTATTCCAAAAATCTTTAACCTTAAACACTTTGACATCTTTCAATATAGATGTAAATGGATATTCAAGATAATCTTGACATAGAGAATCCATATCCAAAATGATTGCTTGAATGTTATCTGCATCAGTCCATTTCCACATCACTGATTTCCTCCATATCTGATTTATTGAATAGATCAAGTAATAATTCATTTTTGTTCAGAATTTCTAAAACTTCTTTTAATGTACGAAATGCAAACGCACCTTTTAAAACATATTTAGTGGGCCATTTGATTAGTGGATTATTAATAGCAGACTGGGGAATTAACACATCTCGTCCTTGTTTTAAGGCATAGTCTGCTTGTTTTAAAGCACCACTTGTTTCACCAGCTTCCATTATGATTGTTGCCAATGATATACCACTCATCGTTGCATTACGGGTAGGAAAATTCCATCTGTTTACAACATTACATGGTGGAAATTGAGAAACAACCAATCCCTTTTTTTCTATTTCCATCTGGAGATTTCTATTTTCTTTCGGATAATACTGGTTGATTGGAGTACCAATGACTGCAATCGTTCTTCCTCCATATTTTAGTGCCGAACGGTGTGTTGCAGTATCAATTCCTTTTGCCAAACCTGCATTGACTACAATGTTTCTTTGAATTAACGATTTAACTATTCTTTCAGTCTTTTCCATTGAATCCAAAGATGCATTCCTACTTCCCACAACACATACTGATTTTTCAGCAAGTAAATGAACATTTCCCTTTAAAAAAAGATAGGGTGCAGCTTCTTTAGTTTCTGCAAGCAGCTTAGAATAAATGTCATCACCTTTTTTCACAAGAACAACATCATTTGGCAATGATAGAAAACTCTCTTTTACTCTAGTGTATTTGTTATAAAAATCTTTCTCACTGACTTTTAAAAGAGATGATAGTAAAGGAATATTTATTGGCAGTCCTCTATGAAAATCGAAATTATTAACTTTTTGAATCTGTTCTATAAACTGGCAAGTACGTTTATCGTTGTTATTGAAATACTGTTGAATTGTATAATAAAGGATAGCATCACGGACAAAAGAGTTGTTTATATCAAAACAATCTGCATTTTGGGGATTGGCTTTATTAGATACATTTACAATTTTACGTTTTTCCAAATCGCTTTTCAAAAAAAGCATAACAGATTTACTAACTTTTATGGGATCAATTCTTTTTTCATGAACAAGCTGATTTAATCTCTGTGTCGAAATATTCAAATATTCCGCTGCTTCACTAGATGTAAAAATATTTTGCATTAATTCCATAATCTCTTTTCTTTCCATCTAACTCGCTTCCTCTCTGTTTAGATATATTGTACTATTACTCTTGATGATTATCAAGAGAGTAATGAAAGCTGACAATAAAATATTTTACATCAAGGGTATAGGGATTATCCCTAGAAAAGGGGAAGGAGGGAGGATGCCTACATGGCTATCCGTATCCAGTGCTTGCTGGTATAGTGTATTTACATTCGAATAATTATACATTGCAGGTATATCTAAAAATATCATTTTTATCTCTTAATAATGTTAATAAAATAAGTTAACCATTACTTCTAGTTTAATTATTTTTGATGTTTAATAATTCTATTACTGGAGCATTCTTTATACCATTTGGAATAATTGGATTATCATTCTTCGATATGGAACAAGCTTCAATATCTTGTTTGCTTATTTTATAAGCATCTTTTATATTTACTTCTTTTATCTTTATTTCAAGATTCCATAAAGGCGTTATTTCATTATTATTCTTTAACACAGCAGGAAAAATATATATTTTAGGATTGTTCCCATTAGATATAATATCTTCTAGAATTCGAAAGTTATTGTCGTTATCGCAATTCATTGTATGGATTCTTGAAGGTGAACTGATAATAATTTTTTCTTTTTTATCTTTAGGTAATTCTACCTTTCCAGTAACCATTATTCGATAATCATATTTTCTGCTTTTATCAATTCCTTTTATGAAAGAAATAATAATTTTCCCGAATTTATCATCAGTTGTTGCAACATTAATCAAATCTTGAAAAACTCTTTTAGCACCACCTTCTTGCTGAAACAAAAATCCAATTTTTATAAAATTTTTGTTATTTAAATCTCCTAAATACATTACTCCTTTCCAAACAGCCGAATCCCAATGATTGCTTTTTATAAGTCCTGGTGAATAGAAATCATCTTGTGATATATTTTCAAAAAGTTTTTTCTCAGGTTCGCTATATACAATATTTTTATCATCATTAAAAGGATTAATAGTTTCTTCCACTTTTCGTTTTATTTCAATGCCATTATACCATTCACAAGTTCTATTAATCCTATGAATAGCAAATTCTTCACATTCACTACCAAAAATTTTATTAAGATTATAAAGGCTATTTGTATGATTTAGTCCTCTTTCAAATGTCTCATCATCTTTCAGCATTTTTTCTAATGTTTTTTTAAAATCGTCATAAATGAAACCTACAGCTAGGATATTAACTAATAATTCATAAAGAGTATTAGTTATAATTTTATGATTGTCCACAGAAATATCATATAAATTTAATGAATCTAAAATTATCGTATAAGTGTCTATACCGTCAAAAGAATATCTCATACTGAATTTTCCTGTATTTTTTTCTTCTAAGATAATAATGATATCTCCCCGCATAAAAGTTTTATAGAAGAACATTGTGGCAAATGTATTTTCTAATAATGCGATTAAAAATTCAGCGAATCTATGCAATAATTTTGTTGAAATAAATTTAATACATATAATATTGCCATTTAATGATGATGTAATTTCACTGCTTCTTTTGTTTATATATGATGGACTAGGTAATTCTTGATATAAAGAATCCTCGTAAAAACTTCTGACTAATTCATCAACTTTCGTCTTATCATTTTCACATTCATTTAATAATTGATTATCATATTCACCTATCACATATTTTGCCATTACCTCAGATGTGATTAATTCATTCTTTTTACAAATATGAATGATTTTATCCATTATTTGAAAGTCATCAAATTTTGTGCTTAAAATTTCTGATGAAATCAAAGCATCTCTTTGTATCAAAAATTCATGTTCTTTTTCCAAATCTATTTGCTCATTTTTCTCAAACAAGATATTCAAGAATAAATTTTTTATATCTATCCATTGTATTGATGCCTCTACATTACCCATTTGGATTTCAATATCTATTACACGATTTACAATTTTGATCCAGAATGGATCCATAATATTTTCTCTTAAAAAAATATCTAAAGCTAATGTAATTGAAGCAATATAATAATTTTTGGCAGCATAATATAAACCAATCGAATCAAAATTTCCTCCAATATTAACATAAGTTTCAAGAAGTTTATCATCTGTTTCATTTTTATATAGGAGTGTTAAACATTTACCTAATAAATTAATAGCATTGTAATAATTTGAGTTTGATGATAAAAGTTTTGCTTTTTTCACATACATTTTTGCTCTTTGTATTTCACCTTGCCTATTTGTTAATTTATCTGTAATGGTTTCATATAGGCAATTATAATTTTCATTATCATTGTAAACAGGTAGCAATACTTCAATCATTTTTGCTAACTCTACAAAGTTGTATTCTTTAAACTTTTCTGCTTCTTCGGCTATTGCTGTCAGTTGCCCAAATTGAGAATCAACATCATCATTTAGCGTTATTTTAATAATACAAATTTTAGTCTTAGCCATTAATTGAGTAACACGGCTTATTGAATTTTCTTTCTCATATAATAAACTTAGCAGCTTTTCTGTTTTATCTTTTGTTTTTTCATAATTTCTTTCGTTTCTTGTAAAGTAAAGTGTCCATAAATTTGTTAAATCCATAATTTCATCCAAATTCTTTCCTTCTAAGACTTTGGATTCATATTCACTATACCATTTTTCAAAGTTTTCAGTATCATTTAACCACCAATGATAATACCATGCTAAATTATACAAATTTTCGTTTTCAGATTTATGATTTCCTTTTTTTCCTGAAAGTCTTAAAGCCCGTTCGAATTTACCAACAACCACATCTTCATTTTCTTCTAAATCTCTGCTTAAGATTGCAGATTCATTAGCAAGATCTAGAACATCTTGATTAAGTATTCCAGACGATGAATACTCACTTAAACGTTTCTCTACCTCTTCAAGCCGTTTTTGCTTTTTCATATCATTTATACCAATTTGTTTTTCTTTAACAAGTGTAGTGATGTTTAAAATTTTCAGCAAATCTAAATTTTTATCTTGTAACACCTTATCTAAAATCCAAGTTTTATCAAATATAGTTACCTCTATGCCTGTCTCTTCTTTTTTCAAATCCTGATACTCTAATCTAATATTATTTTTGATTGCTTGGTTTGTGACAAAGAATATTTTAGTATATCCGCGTTTGGTTTCAATTATTTTTTTTATATCTGAATTACATTTTGATTTCCAATCTTTTTTTAAACTAAATGCAAAAGCCCACTTATCATTAGTAGGATTAAGCCCATACCACCAAAATATTTGTTTATTAGGAGATACGGAGTAATTTTCAGTATCAACTTTACCATCACCACCACCTGCTGGACCTGTTTCTTCTATTAAATTTGGGCAAATTTCTCGTTCTAACAACTTTCGTATAAACTCTTCGAAGTCAAAATGCTTATTTTGCTCAGATAATCTTGAAATTGAAAAATCTAAAAAATCTCTAGGACATTCAATTTTGTCTATTACTTTAGAGTCAGAAAATTGATCAGGATGCAATTTTCTTAATAATTCTTTCGGTTCCATAATTTCCTCCCTGTGTTATCAATAATAGGTCATATGATTAAAAAAATCTTTATATTTATTATGAATTTTTTAAATTTTACTATTATAATCCACTAACTATAGTTTATCACATTTACATAACATATTAAAGGGAACATAAGATTCATATCGCTACTTATATATATCTATGCTCTCTTAAGAAAGTTCATCTTTATTAGAGTCTTTTGTTTTCTTAACTTTTGATTTTGACCTAAAAATCCATAATCTTATACTAAGGCTATCATTTCTATCTTTATAATACTGGGGTGGTTCATCATAGCATTTGTACGTAAGCATCTTAATTCCATATTTTCTATAATAATTTTTATAGCCATTCGTCCTGTACAATCTAAATCCAAATGAAATATGATATTGTCAACCAGAGGATGATCTATTAAAAATTGATTCAGTGCAACAGAAATTTTAATTTCTTTGTTTTCATTTTTTAAACAATAAATTCTAGTTAACGAAAGAATATGATCTTGATTAAACTTCTTATTTTCTAAAGTAAGCAGTGTAGCTTGAGATAACACATCAATCGGTGCTTCACATACATGTACTATACGGCAATTAGGATCAGATTCTATACAAAAAGAAAATCTCTTATCACTTCCAGTAGCGTCACCTATGAAGTTATTATTTATACCTCTCAATGCAATATGTCGCATCCTCTGCGTTTCTTTTTCATACCCTACAAATTCTATATTACTAAATATTCTATCTGTTTCAAGATTATGGTAAACAGACCGATAAATAAGATAGTGAGTGATACAATAATAAATGACATCGTATGAAATTCTTTGGCTCAATAAATAATAGATTGCCATTTGATTATCTTTTTCAGGCAATGGCTTTTGTAATTTCCGATCTCTTTCTTTTTCTGAATAAGGAATGTATTTTGGTTCTTTTAATGATAGGCTTCTTGCAATTAATTCAGCTGCTTCCATAAATGAATAACCGTCGACTTTGATTAAAAAATCTAATGCTAATCTGCCTCCGATTTCCATAGACTGTCAATTCCATAATCCATTCGATATATGCAAACTATCATGATCTCTTATACAAAAAGTATTATGTGATATCTTTTTTAATCGCTCTGACTGATAATTTAACAAGTAAGTAAGTAAATCAACTTTCTTGATTTTGTTTAATAATTCAAGCTTGATATAAGACATATTCGATATTTAGATTGCGTAGAACATATGTAATCTTTTTCTTCAAAAGAAAAAAGGGAAACAAAGGATATTTAAATTATTGTGGGATGGGTTCTTTTGTTCATTTCACAAAAAACCTTTCGTTGTAGAATATCGTTGTCAAACATTATTCTTAACGAAAGGAGTAGTTTTCCACTATGGATATTATAACAGATTTATTGAATATACCTCAAAAAGATGTTTTATCCTCTTCTCGAAGTGAAAACGGTTCTTTGATTATCGATATTACTCTCGTATCTAAAAAGTTTAGCTGTCCTTCCTGTGGTTTTTCTCCTACACATATTAAAGACTATAAAACTAAATCTATTACCCATTCTGCGCTGAACAGCCGTTCTTGTCTGATCCGCTATCGTGCCAGACACTTTGTGTGCGCTATATGTGGCAGATATTTTTTGAATCAAATCCCTTCCTGCCTTCCGGGCATACTATAAGCAGCCTTTAAAAAAGAAGTAATTTATTCATTTCCGAACCTTATTACTTCTTTTTTGAAACCCCACGTTAATTTAGAGCCCGAAACAAGTCCCTTTTCACATAACTATCCATTTAAACAGCTTTAAATACCTCTATGTTCATTACTTTTTGTTGTCAACACACTCCACATCCAGAAATCACTGATGCCATCCAGAATTAACAAAGAGCCGGACCATATCGAAACGATTCCAGTTTCCTCTAAAGGCAAAAATAAAATTAATAAGGAACAAAAAATAGTAAAGATACTGATCCCCATGGCAATATTGCCACTACGTTTTTCTAAATAACGAATGCGTTTCGATAAAGCAATATCCTTTATGCCATGTAATAAAGTCACAAAGGCTATAACATTGGGAATATCCTGTTCCACTTCTTGTGGTAAGGTCAATGCCCAAATTCCTAAAAAACTTATCAGAATCCCATTTATTAAAGAAGATATCGAAAAGATATGCTTTTCTTCTTCTATGATGAAGAGAAATAAATGCGGTATTCCTTGTATCAACAGAATGAGTCCTAACAGATAACAGGTTGAATAATGCACCTGATCACGTATAACGATCAACACTAATCCCATGGCAGCCCATAGCATCGCCGATAAAAAACTGTTTGTTTTCCATTTACTGAGATAAGATTCAGTAATCAGCTGCGGCACCTTCATATGTGATTCCTCCTTATGCTTTATATCTTTTTATTTTACCACGAACTTCATGAATGAGAAAGTGTTTTTCAGCAGTTATCTGTTTAAAAAATCATCAGCTAAATTTAACCTAAAAAATAGCCATCTGTTAAAGAGGATGGCTATTTATCAATTACTGTTGCGTTTCTTTTTCTTTCTTTCGTTTTTTCCAAAAGAACAATAAGATCAGAAACAGAAGGCAACCTGCTCCTGCCGCAAGATATCCTATATTACTATGATCATTACCGAACAAACCTGCTAACGGTGTTTTATTCTCTTCTTCTTTTTCCGTTTTTATTTCATCTTTCGTATTCCCATTTACTGCATCTGTTTCCTTATCAACGGTTTGCTCTTGTCCACTCACTTGGCTAGTTTCTGTACCGGTTGTCTGTTGCGTTTGTTGATTTTGATTTGCATTCTTATCCACAGCATCTTTATCTATCAGTTTATATACAAATTTGAAGACATGATGTTCCTTATCAACAATGACCTTTCTTTGTTTTTCTTTGCTTTCATATCCTGCAATTACCTTTGCTCTAAGTGTGACTTCATTGCCTTCCTCTGCCACCATCGTTCTTTGTGTCGCAATATCAACACCTATCTCATTTACATAGTGAACTGTGTAACGGATACCGGATACCACAGCAGCATATCTGGCCACATAGACTTCTTTTCCATTTACCAAAGAGCCAACTTCAGGCAATTGTTTATTCCAGCCGACAAATACATAGCCATCTTTTGCTTCTACCTGTGGTTCATCAGGAAATTTGCTATTTTCCTCTACGGTATAGGTTACACTCTTTTGTCCTTCTACCGTACCATTCACACCACCGCGAAAACTGATTTCATAACTTGCTGCCTGTACCACACATATATTCATACATAAGAGACAGCTAAAAAGGAAAGAACAAAGTTTCATAGCTTTATGCATGCTCATCATCCCTTTCTTTTCTTCTCTTAACCAATAACAAAATTACGAATACGGCACTTCCTAAAAATACTGCAAGGATGGCCCCAAGTCGCGTAACATCGCCTGTTTTAACACCAGTAATATTGGCGATGGTATCAATCACCTTATCCACCGGTTTATTTTCATCAAATTCCACACTGAATACCAGCCCCAGATCACCCTGTGTTCCCTGATAGGTGTTATCCATAGAGGTTCCATCCAGATGAACTTGAATTTCTACCGTACTGCTTTCCCCTTTTTTTAACTTCTTTAACAAATAGTTTTCTTCTAATGTAGGTATTCCTTTCGCTTTCGGCCCTCCTACACGCGCTTTAAAGAAAGTTTCAGAATTATTCAAAAACGTTACATCATATACAACGTCCTTCCCTAAGGTTTTAGAGTTTTCAGCTTTCACATAATAACTCATTTCGCGATAATCCTGATTGGTCAGCTGAATCACAAATGTTCTGGTTTCACCAGGCATCATATCCTCAAATCCCTTGGTATTATTTTCTTGAACGATGAATTCATTTGCATCACCATCAAACACAAGTCCTTGTGTTTCATTGGCATGGATAGGCATTAAAAATAACATAAACAACAGTATACCTGGTATGATACATAACTTTTTCATATATAGCATCCTCCTTACTGTTCTTCAATGGAAGTGATATTGCCCTGCTTATCAAAAGTAGCTTCAATTCCCCATTCAGCTAAAATAGCCTCTTGTGCAACGACATCTTGAATAGCATCTGCCTGCAAATGCAGGTAAGCCTGATATTCCTGATATTCTTCACCTTTAATATCTTCACTTAACACAATACGATCAATTACATTATCAGATTGATCTTGTGGCAAAATGGGTTTCTTATAATAGAAATATACTATTTCATGATTGCTTGCTTTGCCATCATCCAAAATAATCCAATTTTCTGGTTGCGCTGTCACCAGTTGAATTAAGGATGCATCACTACCCTTTACTTTTTTGCCATCACGATCTTTCCAGTAACGTGTTGCGGTGATTCTCACATATAAATTCTTTTCTTTTACATTCTTCACACATACTTCACGATGCAATGCATCATTGGGCATCACGTTTTTAAAGGTATAGCCTTCAGCTGTCATTTCTGCTCTTGTATCATCTGTATGATCAATTAATTCGATACCGAGTGTCTTCGCACTGATAGGAGTACTGACTCCTTTTTCTTTACGGAAAAAAGCCAAGGAACCTTGATATACAAAAACCAATAAAAGAAGAGCTGCTATTGCAAGTAAGACTTTTTTCTTCATCGCTACCCCTCCTGTTCGATTACACCTTTCTACATATATACTATAGTAAACAAAAGTCACAGACAAGTCACAAAGCTAATAGATACATGTAAAATATTACGATGTTTTTGATGATGCATTGTTCTTTCTGTGAATTCTATTTTATCGAAAAAGGAAACGCCATAACGATTTGTCCTATGCGTTCCCTTATGTACCCTTACCTAATTGTTATAATTATCAGGCGTTACCGGAGTTGTACCATCACTCATGAACCAACCCGTAATGAATCCATCTTCATCCATGGCCGGTGTAAAGTTATCGGCCTGAATAGCCTCTGCTGTAACATCCATGCTGATGGAACGATTAGCCATTTCTTTGCCCCATGTTTCTGGAATCTTAACTTCGCTAAAGAATTTCACCGTATTATTTGGTGCTACAGGTTCCACTTTATTCTTATAGTAATAATAGCCATCAGCACCTTTTTTCCATAATGTCATATCCATATTTGTATTGGCAATCAAAGCCTCTGTATAGCCAGCAGGCAATGCGGTTTCATCATCACTTGTTACATTAATCTTACAACGAATGTAGGCTGCTTTAGAGCCTTCTTTGATTGTGATCGTAGGGTCTTTTTCAATAACCTGATTAGGTGTTACATCCGTAATTTCTTTATTCGGATGATTCTTATCATATTCAGGCTCTTCTAAATTAATATCGACATCCCCCATCGTAATCGTATTTTCTGCAACCTTTGAATCCGTAAAGTATGCCAAAGTACCTCCTGTAATGCCTGCAACTGCTAATACACCAATGAATGCTAACGCGAGCATTTTTTTATTTTTCACCATCTTCATTTTCTCCTTTTCTCATTTATTTGTTAATAGCTTCAAAATCTTTAAAATCTTCAAATACTGTTTTCACTGCCAAGATGCTGTCCATGCCATCCATATTATCCGCTTGTGCAAAATAACCTTTTACATTTATCTGGAAGTGATGCATTGCCAGATCATTGGTTTCTCCTGCTTCTGGATAAACGGCATGTTCGTTGATTTTTACATTCGTAAATACTGGAACTGTTTTATTCTCAACATTGTTTTCATCTGGATGTAAAGCTTTTTTATAAATTGCCAGTGTGTGATCGGCATTGAAATACCAATCATTTGTATTCCAATCAATTTCTGCGAATTTGTTTAATGCCGCATAAGATGTCACAGCTGTATCATTTTCAACACCTGTATATTCAATTTTAACAGCAGCATATGCAGGTACGTTTGAAGTGTTTTTCAACTGAGGGTCTTTCGCAATTGTCTGACCTGGGGTAAAGTTTTGTGCATCCTGTTTACCTGTAGCCTCAATATCACATGTTTCTCCTTCAAAGCATTCGCCATCCCAATGTGGCTCTTTGATTTCCCCATTTACATTGTCACCAAAGGTAAATGTATTTTCAACTGGGCCAGTTTGAAACTGCAAATATGCATAGGTTCCACCTACCGCAAGAATTCCAACCAAAGCCAGTGATACTCCTAATTTTGTTCTCTTCTTCATCATTTTTTCCTCCTGTTTCTATAAACTTACTTGGCTGTATAGCTGTTTTCGCCATCTGCCAAATGGGCATTTACTAAATTAACCAATTCCGTTTTCGCTGTTGCTTCATCAACACCGGTTGCCTGCATCGCAAAGCCTTTTACAACAACTTCAAACTTTGGCAATGTAAAGACATCGGTTTTTACAAGATCACCTTGCTCATTAGCGATGTAATAATCAACGCTAGTATTAACTTCTTCATTTTTTACATCAATCGGATTCTTATCTTTATCATAAATAGTCGTCGTTTCATACTCTGTTTTAATTACTTCTTTAATGCCGGTATTTACCTTTAGGGCATCAAACACTGTAGGATTAGTTGTAGTATGAGGTGCTACCTGCTGTGAAAACATATACACATCACTTGTATTATTGCTTGCTATTTTGATCCAAGCAGGATTTACACCATTCTGATAATTACCTTCAGAACCATAGACAATGCTGGCATATTTTTCAAACTCTGCTGCCGATACTTTTTTCTTGTCGTTATCTACATAATCCAACTTCACAGCTACCCAAATGCTTTCTGTATCACTATTGTTTACCATGCCCGGATTTTTTGTGATAACCTGTCCAGGATAATAATTGCTTGCGATATCGTCATGGAATTCTGTTTCGGTAATCTCCGTTTGAATATCCTTGCTACTTGTAAATGTATTGACTTTATCTTCTGTCACATGGTTTAAATACGCAAGTGTTGCTCCAATGCCAACACCACATGCTAAGGCTAATGCCAATGCTGTACCGAAAAATTTTTTATTTGCTTTCATTTTACTTTCCTCCCAGGATTTCCTTATCCTTGTGCTAATTCAATTAATGCCTGCCTAGCTGCATCTTCGCTGACTCCATCGCTTTGTACCGCATAGCCAGTTACCTTGATACTAAAAGTCGGCCACATATTCTTACTGTTTGGTGTTAAATCTTTATTAACAATAACGGATGAGAATAACGGTTCGGTTATATTCTTACCAGCAGTTGTATCCAATGTTCTTGTATACATATATAACTCTTCGATAGCCGCATGATCTGAAATTTTCACGAAATTAGGATTAACTTCGTCGTTTTGATAAGCGGTTTTCGCATATTTTTTCTGGAAATCAGCTTTCCCAATTGCCTTACCATTTTCATCAAAGTACTGTACTTTCATGGCAACCCATTCACTTAGACCATCGCTTGTGTTTTTAACCATGGGATCTTTACTGATTACATTCCCCGGCAGATAGTTCTCAGCCATCTGTAATCCGCTGTTTTCCATGCCCGGTTTTACACTTGTACCCGGAAGGATATCCGTAGGGTAGGTATCATCAAATGTATAGCCATCCCACTGTGGTTCACGCAGTTCCAATGACAAATTCTTATCAGATGCAAATACATTCGTAACACTTTCGGTTACATGACTTAGTAATGCAAATGTCATTCCTGCGGATAACGCTATTATCATAATCGTTGCGATTGCTACTTTATGTATTGTTTTTTTCATGCCCATCCTGTGACCTCCTTTCTTTTGACACTCCTATTATCCATTTAGGTAGTCACATAATGGTAACAAGAAAAAAGATTTTTATATTTTTTTCTAGAAAAAAACCACATCTTCCTTAGATATGGCTTTCTTTCTTATCTTATTTATACACGAATAAGCGTGTTTAAGATTGCTTTGGTATTTGCATCTTTATAAGATCAAGGGTTGTCGGAAGCTTTTGCAAAGCATTAAAATCCTCCATGCCCCAAACCTTGTTCATGGTAGCCTGATCCGCTTCAATCGCATCTGCTAAGACCTTAATTTCCACCTGATATGCAGATGGAACATCCGTAACTTTCACGCTTTTTAACAAATCTTGCGTCTTGGCATCAGGTGCTACTTTTTCCGTGTAATAAAACGTTTTTGTGGCCTCATCATATTTCCACAAGGATGAATTACTGAATGTGGCAATGACCTTAACCTTATCATCGTAGGTATAAGTCGCATCGCTCGTATTTTTCAAAGCCGTCACAAAGCGTACTCTTATGTAGGCAGCCTTTGTCGGATACTCTGTAGTATTCACATTCTGAATGCTTACTGCCTTTTCATAAGAACCATTGCCAATGGTATGTAAATTATTTTCTTCACCATCTTCATAACGCGTTGTTGCGCCATTTTCAAGAATAGCGATATTCACTTTCTGTTCAATAGCCGCTCCCCCGGTAAAGTTATTTACCGATGTCTGCGATTTTTGCGAAAGAAGGGCAAACGTTATTCCACAACTTACACACAAAAGAATGAGAATACCAATCAACCATTGTGTTTTTTTATGTAGATTCTTCATGTTAATTTGCTCCTTTCTCCTTTTTATCAAACAGACTTCCTATATAAGACAATACAAAGACCAAGATGATTGCGCCTATCAACAGAATGATTCCTGTTTGACTGCTTATGTAAACAGCGAGATATCCTAAAACCGGTATGGAGAAGGAAAATGCTTTGCCGACAAGATTCGCTGATGTCACCAAGCCTCCATCCTCACTATGATTCGCATCGCCCTTAGTTTTCAATCCTTCTTTTGTCACTTGTGTCACTCGATGCGTTACCACAGTATCTCCATTGCCAATCTTAAATGTTACGATATCATCCTTTTCAAAATCTGTGATTTCGGCATCTTTTACAAAAACTAAGCTACCCACATGAAAATGAGGCTCCATGCTTCCGCTCAACACGGCCATTGTCTGTATACCAAATAGTCTTGGGACGAAGAAGATGCAGGCAAGAATTACGACGACAATCAGTAGAAGCGTAGATAATATATTCGATATCTTTTTCATAAGTTTCCCCTTTTCTAGTTCAGTAAGTTGATAGCCGCAGCTACATCGCCTATTACATCTTTTAAGGTGTTGTTAAGATTGTTTGTAAAATAAGATTTTCTTGGATTATCTTTGATATCCGCTATCTTCGTACCTTCTTCAACACCGTAATACATGCCATGTTCTTGACCAATAAACAGTAATTCATTATTCGTTATATTCTGTTCATCATTATCCGATTGGGCAACCAACTGATACTTCCAGGACCAGTTCGTTTCTTCTATCACCGTATAATAGCCTTTTTTCAGACCTTTCACGGATATGGTTTTACTAGTTTCGTTTGTATTGGCAGAAAAATTAATTGCCTGATAGAATACCTCTACCGGTTTTTCATCTTCTTTTTTCAATCTTCTTTCAATACGGAAAATAAAGCTTTGATTTGCCTTTATTTGTTTCTCTGATGTATAAGCTTCTTTGATGGTTTTCGTTATATCCAACTGCCCTTTTACCTTCTTAAGCGTATACACCCATTTCGCACTGACACGATTGGTCGTGTATTCTTCATCAGACTCTGTATTCGGTATATACGTACATAATATCGTCTTACTATCGCCCTTGGTTTCAACCGAATACAGAAAGATACCTGCTTTTCGGTCATCAAAACTATAGGTTTTTTCAATCTTTGTTGCATCATCACTTAACAGTTGTTTAAATTCATCAGAAGTTAACGGTGGAATCGTTACCTCACCTGATGCGGTAAAGGCAGGCCGTTTATTTTCAAATATAGCAGCATAATCTTCTTCTTCACCATAGAAAATAATTTCACTATTCTCCCCACCCGTCAGCGTTAGCTCTTTCACATTTACCACCGGTTTATCAAATTCGATAATTTTTGTAGTATCGCCATCAGGTATTTCAATCTGGGAGCCATTGCCATTTGTCGTGACTTCATTATTCCCCATAAATGCATCTTTCGCCTGTACCTTAATATTTACTGACCAGGTACTATCTCCGGTAGTAATCAACTGATTTTCCCATGTGACAAACCAGCCGTTTTCATCCTGTCCAACAGTTCCGATAATGCCTTCACCACCAAGGATCTTATCGCCGACATGTAATGGGTTGCCTTGCTCATCAATCAAAGTGAAATGAGGATCAATATAGTCCGTTATTTTCGCATGAATTGATGCAGCTCCCACTTCATCACTGATAATTTGTAATAAATCATAAATATCCGTCATATTATCTGTACTTAAAAATTGATCAGGACTGGAAGCTATCTTATTTTTCATAAAATCTTTATCCGCTTCACCCGCACAAACAGCATAGGTTAAGCTTACTTTTTTCAAAGCTTTGGCAGCATCCACAGCCGCCTGTTCTGCGATATCCTTTGGTAAACTTGGCGCACCATCGGAAAAGACAATGCTATAACAGTTATTAGAAGAAGGAGTATTGTCAATTTGCTTTTTTGCCATCGTTAATCCATCTGCCATATTGGTTCCTTGATATGGTGTACCAGAGCATTTTAATATCGTCTGCAACAATTCTTCTTTATTTTTTCCAACATTAACAAATCCCTTTGTTACATCTGTAGCATTATTGCCAAATGTGATAATAGATACATTGCTATCCGCATTCATCCCTTTCACAAAACTTGATACTGCATCTATTAGAACACTGGAACGATCACAATACACTACGGGATATTTAGCAACGATCTCATTTGTCAGCGTTTTTGCACCACTGGTACTAACCGTCCCATTCTTCTTAATGTCGATGTATTTCCATTCCTCACTGGTATTGTCATAAAATAAAAGTGTATTATTATCTGTACTGATAACCCCATAAACATTTCCATTTTGATAAAAATGTGATGCTAAACACTCTTTAATCTGTTTCGTATATTCCGCTTCATTATCAAATGCGGTAAAAGTTATTCCCTGAGAATATTGTATATCCTGTGTCAATTTATATGGTTTGGTAAAATAAATGGCCTTTTTATTTAATTTGTTTACATCATTAAGTGTATGGAGAGGAGTTGCGGCATCTGTCGATAACATACTTCCTGAAGTATCTAAAACAAATTGGACATCCATGTTTTCTACCGTCGTTACCTCATTATTTTTATATCCTGCGCTTAAATGAATATTATATGTACGCTTCTCCCAATCGACAATCGTCGATGTCTTATTGTGTTCAACTAAATCATCAATGTCCAATCGTTTGTTTTTATACGTTATCATCGTTGGTAAGGTTTCGCTAGCGACAAATACCGTTGATTTTTTATCAGATGAAACCTTAAAGTTCTCATCATTCATTTTTATGCTAGTTTCATATCGCGCACCGCTTAATTGCTTGATATATACCTCTTGGCCACTGAATTTCGTAACATCAATTTGAAGTTCTCGTCCAACTTTCGCCCGCAAGATTCCATCATCTAACGTCGTCAAGGAAGTAGCTTTACCATCAATGATCAAATCATATGAAAGCATTTGTTTGATAGGCTCATTTGTATGCGCATCGAACAATTGATATTTATAGGTCTTTTTCAATTCTGTCTCTTGTTCTGCAGCACTCAATCCTGTAGGGTCTAACGCATTTTTTAAAATTAATGTTTTCTTGCTTGGATTCTTAGGTTTTACATATATATCAATGAAATCAGCGCCTTTATTATCTCCTGTAAGGTGCAGCGTTACCTTCCCTTCATTTACAGGAAGTAATGTTCCATTTGCAACCGTATTTTTATCATAGTTCATAAACCCAAGTTTCTTTGTTACAACTTTTTCGATTTCATATGTATTGCTCAATAGTCCCATTTCTAAAGGTATTTGCATATTATACGTATTGAATCGATAAAAACTACCATTGTTTGCAGGATACGTTTTTGTATCTTCCAAGCCATATACATGAATCTTGATTGAATTCGCAAATCCATAAGCATATATTGTGTAAGGATAATTACGCATTTCTATCTGCAGTGTCTCGATATCTCCGATGGGATCGGTGACTCTTGGCATTGGCGTTCTTAAAACATAGGTACTAAAATGTGTTGTTTCAAATGAAAGCGAACCATCCTTAGCCTGTATGGCCTTCATATTTTCAACGTTCTTATGATCAGGATCAACATGATAGACATCGACCTCTTGTGTTTGTTCGATATTCACAAAAGAAACCTTTACTTCTCCCGCCGGCTGTATGATATTTCCTTTATCATCTTTTAAGGTGATATCATATGCTTGAATTTCGCTTTCTTCTTGCAAAACAGTTTCTAAAACCGTATTCACTTTCACAAGCTCTGCTTTTGGCAACTCTTCAACCAGCACCTTTTTACCATTTGCCAACGTCACACTGTCTCCTTGAACGACAACTTTTACACCATTATGTATTTCTGATGTCAGTGTTACAGGCACCATCTGATCTTCCATTTCTTTTTCTTCTGAAACCGGCGTTACTTCCTTTGCCGCTTCTTTTGTATTTTCAGAAAGCACGGTTTTATCATCTGAGGTTTCTTCTGTTGCATCCGTTTGATCATTTACCGTCTCTTCCACAACCTGGGCCATTGCTTCATTGGCAAACAAAAATCCTTCACGATTGCAAAAGGCACTTAATATCATGACACAACTCATACATATTGCGAAAGAGCACAACAGTTTCTTTTTCATATATTACATCCTCCTTGCCATTCTTTACTATATATTTTACAAATATGGATATGATACTTTCTTACGCTATCATATTATCAAAACAAAGTCACAGAGCGGTCACATATGAAAGAGTGTTATGATATAACATACGAAAATCAGATGGCTGGCATCTGATTTCGGGAGGTATCTTAACTAAGTTCTAATTCTTTTACTTCACAAAGCAACTTCACTTTACAAGTTGGATCATAGATATGAAAATTCTCATTAATACGATTCATGACCATAATGCCGGTATCATAATTACATGTAGGCAATAGGACAATAAACTGGGTCATGCTAAATCGTGATATTACATCGCCACTACGCAAAGAAATGCTTAAAATATGCTGCAAGTTTTTCATTGCGCGATCAATTAAATTTAAATACATCTTACTTCCTTTAGGAATGTTGAGCATTGGTTTCACCGTAATCAAACCGCAATAAACAGAAATACCTAACCTTTTCGCCTGACGCGCTTGTAAGCTATAAATATTTTGGAATACGCCATACTCACAATAATACGCACCATTGGGAGAGCCTTCTGCTTGGATGTTGCTTTGAATCTTTTGCAAATCCAGCTCCTGTTCCTTTTGGTCTTTCAACATCTCCTGATAAAGATTTTTTAATTCATTATCCGGTTGTATACCTAACTGTGAATAAAGCAAATCTACCGTCTGTTTGTAGTGATGCATCGCCAATTTCTTCTTACCTTGACAAAGATAAGACTTAATTAGGTAATAATGAATCTTTTCATCTAATGTTTCAAATTTCAATGCCCGATTACATAGTTTTTCAATCGTGTCATATAAATGCTCTTCATCATAAATAGCGGACAAATCTTTAATAATGGAATGATACAACGATTGAAAATATGTTGCTGATGTAAGAATCACATGATCGCCGCTTAATTTAGGCAAAAAAGGGCCCCGATATATATTCACACAGCGCTCTAGATACTCCTTTTTTTCATCTCTGTCTTTTGCTGCCTTAGCTTCATGAAAAGAAGCTTCAAAAATTTCAAAATCTAATTCACACAAGATATCCGGATTCCATCCATAAGCCCCGCGTTTGGTAACGATAAAGTCATCTCTTTTTAAAGTATCTTTGAGCGTAACTCTTAAACGATATACTAAATTTTTCAGCGCTCCGATTGGATTGTTACTTTCTCCTTTTTGCCAAAGAAAGTCACATAACTCACTACCCTCAATAATTCGTGTATGATTCATCAAAAAATATACCAGCAATTTCGCAATCTTGTCCGAATGAAAATCATGACTGCTGACAAGATTTTGTCGATAACGAAGTACCAAATCCTCAAACATTTGTACTTTCACGACCTCTGTTTCAGGCATACCCATAATCATCCTTCTTTCATACTCCTAGCATCTGAATCCTTTTTCCATCTCGTAATATTTTATCATATATTCGTCATATTTTGAAAAAATATCGATAACTTTTTTAATATCTCTTTTCACGTTTTTAATCTTACCCATTAATTTTTTTTAATCTTGTGCGAAATCACCTCATTTAGCTAAAAATGTTTTCTTTTTGGATATAATATGAAATCAATTGTATGAAAGAAAAAGATTTTGACAACTTGTGAATTGTAAGAAATACTTCATAAGTAATTACAAGGATTATGGTATAATTTGCTTACAAATTTGATGAGGAGGACAACTATGAAATTAGGGGAAAGTATTCGCAATACGAAAAAAACCATCACGAGTATTCTTTTTTTAATGCTCATCATCGCATTGATCTTCTTTGCGGGAATGAAATTTGCCGACCGTAACAGTGAACCTGAAATATCATCAACCGCGCTTGCCCAGCAACTGCAAGAGGTCAATGAACTAGCTGTTTTAGATTATAATTATACGAAAGTAGGAAAATTCGAGAATTCGTTAAAACTGAATGGCTGGAGCATTCCACTTACTAAGAAAAGCTTTTTATTAACGTACGCAGGTAGAATACAGGCCGGTGTTGATATGAGCGCTATGGAAGTAAATGTGAAAGGCAAGAAAATTCTTGTAACACTTCCCGAAGTTCGCATTCTCAATAATGTTTTAGATGAAAAAAGTATCGAAGTCTATGATGAAACTAAAAATATTTTCAATCCTATCAGTATCAACGATTATAAAACCTTTGCTACTAAACAAAAAGAGCGTGTTGAAGATGAAGCTATTGAAAATGGCTTATTGAGCGAGGCTGCCACCAAGGCCCAATCCACAATTCGTAAGTTCTTACAAATGATTCCGGAAATTAAAGATGATTATACCATTGAAGTTACCTTTAAAAAATAAAACGCGTTTTCCTATATTGCTAAAAAGGAGCCGAACAAGATGACACATCTTATTGACTCCTTTTTTCTATTACACTGTACCATATGCAACATCTAAAGCTTGTTTAATATCTTGTATCAACGTATCGGGATGTTCTAATCCGGCATACATGCGAACGTGTGTTAATTTTAAGCCACGTTTTACTATATCCTCTTGATTTTTCCCTTTATATACCGGCAATGCCAAACTTTCAAAACCACCCCAGCTTACACCTAATGTAAATACCTGCAACGCATTTACGAATGTCTTTAATTTTTCTAAATCATCATCTGCTAAATCGATTGCAAATAAACTTCCATATCCGGTTAAATATTTATCCGCCAACGCTTTTTGTTTCGCATCTCCGCAATATGGATGATGAATTTTCTCAATGCGCTTATCCTCGCGTAAAGCATCAATTACCTTTTGTATCGTTTCATGCACATTGCGCATACGTACAGGCAATGTACGCAAACCACGCAGGGCTAAGAAAGCATTCATTGGACTGCATGTTGCCCCCAGATATAAATATCCTTTTTCTTCAATTTGCGAAATGATTTCTTTCCGGCTGATAATCGCCCCACAGACAATATCGGAATGTCCGCCAACATATTTTGAACATGAATGAATCACCACATCAATGCCATGATCTAAGGGATGCTGATAAAGCGGTGATGCCCATGTATTATCAATTACGGTGACGATTTCTTTAGTTTTTGCAAAAGCAGCTAATTTCTGTAAATCAATCATTTCAAATTTTTGACTGGATGGACTTTCAAAGTAAATCATGCGGGTATGTTCTTGTACACGCTTTATAATCTCATCTACATCCGTTGTATTCACAACCTCACAACTTACGCCATACTTTTCAAAATAGCGTACCAATGACACGGTTGCCCCATACACCGTATTAACAAGCAACACATGATCTTGGGCTTTGAGCAATGTGATAATGGCAGCTGAAATGGCACCCATTCCTGATGCGAATACTTTACAGCGTTCCCCATGTTCCAAGACTGCCAGTTTTTCTTCCAACAATCCTACCGTTGGATTTGTGCCTCTGGTATATACATAAGAATCAAATTCATTGCTGCAGCCATAGGCAAAATCTTCAAAGTCTTCAAAGAAGAAAGAAGAAGTCATCACAATTTCCGGAGCCATTGCATGATATTGACGCTGACGCTTTTCTACTTCATTACATATATTTTCTATATATTCCATACTCTTACGCCCCTTCGATACGATACATGCGTTCATGCAGATGAATAAATTTTTCAGCTAAGATCTGCACGGTTTCTGCTGCCATCATCTGATCTTCTGCATGAATCAAAAGCAAGCGAATATCGATTTTTTCCTGATTGGCTTCTTTGGTAATGAGCTGCGCATGAATACGATGTCCCTCATGAAAACAAGAATCCCCTTCTGCCATCAAGGCTTTGGCTTTATCGTAATCATCTTGCTCTGCAGCTCCTATGGCTTCCATATAACAACTTTTCGCACTTCCGGCAAAACTGATGATTTGAAAACAGACGGCTTCAATTCCTTCCATATTAGCCAATCTCCTTTTTCACAACTTCCAGCACACCTTTGCCATCCATCATGCCATACATTGCCATATCGATGGTCATGACCTTACAGCTCGCCTCTTGTTTAACCTTTGCTTCCTGGAAACGAATCTGCGGTCCTAACAGGATGATATCTGCACTATCTTTTACTTGATTTAATTCATTGATTGAATAAGCATGAATATCACATGCATACTCCATCTGCGCAGCCGCCTTTTCCATAGCTTTTACTAAGATGCTTGTAGATGCTCCCTGAGAACATAATAAGACGATTTTTTTCATTTATGCCAACTCCTTTTTCTCTGCTTCTTCTTTTTCTGCTTCTTCTTTGATAAACTGATGATCTAACGCTTTGGTAAATGGCATGTAAATCAATACAGTCAATGCAACGATAACGATCTGTACAACTGCACCTTGCCATCCGCAAACTAAGAAACCACTGAATAAGAATGGTGTTGCCCATGGTGCCTGCACATTAGTAAATAATGGCATAAATCCGATATTCATAGCTAGATAGACAATCAGACAAGATAAGACCGGTGTAAGAATCATCGGAATCAGCATAAGGGGACTAAATACGGTTGGCGTGGCAAAAGTAACCGGTTCAGAAATATTGAATAAGGATGGTACAAAGGCCACTTTACTTACCGCCTTCATACGTTTACTGCGTGCGGCAATTAACATAGAAATTGTTAAACCGATCATCATACCGGCACCGCCAATTGTTAAGAATTGATCCAACATTTGTACCGTACCATAACTTCCGGTTGCACTTGTCAGATTTCCGGCATCTGCCAATACTTGATTGCTTGCAGCATTGGCATACAATAATGGATAAATCAAAGAGTTGATAACAGTAGGATGAATACCTGCCCACCATAATAAACCATTTAACAAGGCTACGATTACCATGGCCCATGGCTGTGAGATGATGACCTGCAATGGCAGCTGAATCAAGCTGAAGATAGCTTCCGGTAAGGATCCGGAAATAACCATACAAACACCATTGATGATCAGCATGACAGAAACAATCAATACGCCTGGAATTAATGCAGTAAACGCATTGATTACCATGGTTGGTACACTATCCGGCATTTTGATGGTCGCATTCTTTTTAATACAGAAACGGAAGATTTCCACCGTGATAAACGATGTGATAATAGCAGTCAGAATACCTTTTGTACCTAACCAGTCAAATTGCAAGATTCTTGTCGCAACTTCACCGGATTCTAAGGTTAATGTTTTCGGTGATACGACAACATAAGATACCAGCCCTAACACGGTGACCGTTAGTTTATCAAGTTCATAACTTTCAGATAATTTGTAAGATAAGGTACCAGCTAATAATAACCCCATTAAATTAAAGGTTGCACGATATGCTGGAGAAATAAAATCTGCCCAGTTTTCTCCAAAGATACCATTCATGAATTCCGCATAACCTGGAATTGGAAAGTCAGTAATCAACATGAATACCGTACCAATGATTGTTAACGGCATCAGTGCAAAGAAAGCACTTCGAAAAGCTTGGAAATATCGTGTATTTGTAATGACAGCTACTTTAGGGGTCAGCCATCCTTCTACCCATTTCAAAATCATATAATTTACCTCCATATGAGTTGTTAAGCGCTTCCAACTGCCTAATTTATACAATGGATATAACAAATTGTAAATAGGGTTGACAGTTTCTGTAAATTTGTTACTTTTTTTCTTATAGGATTCGTTTTAATTGCGTAATTTTGTTACGCAACCTACAATACATTCTGCTATTATACCAACATTCATGGTATAATATGAAAACGATCACGATACATATACATATTATGAAGAAAAGCGGAGGTCCCTATGAATTTATATGAGGAATTAAGAAAAAAAGATAGTTTCTCCAGTGTTGAAAAAGATGTAGCAGACTATATTGTAGAGAAT
This sequence comes from Eubacterium sp. 3_1_31, assembly GCF_964249515.1. Lineage (NCBI taxonomy): Bacteria > Bacillati > Bacillota > Clostridia > Eubacteriales > Eubacteriaceae > Eubacterium > Eubacterium sp. 3_1_31. Next base: position 43,219 of record NZ_CAXUBY010000015.1, on the reverse strand, counting down.
GGGGAATCCATTTTGGATATGCCGATACAGCAGCTTGCAGCAAATACCTTTACTTCTACCACTACCATCATCCGCTTATGCAAAAAACTAGGCTTTAAAGGCTTTCGGGAGTTTAAGATTCGATATTCGAAAGATCTGTTATCATATATGAACAGAGATACTCATGTAGATGTCAATTCTCCCTTTTCAGAAGGCGATTCTGCTGCCAGCATTGCTCAAAAAATCGCTTTGCTGACAAAAGATACCATCGCCTCAACACAAGCTACTTTAGATATGGATATTTTGCATCAAGTGGTGCAGCAACTTTTGAAAGCACGTAATATTTTAGCTATTGGAGTCAGTGACAGTTTTGTCCGCATCATCGATTTCCAAAATAAAATGCTGAAGATCAACATGTTTGTTAAAATTTCATATCTTCAACCCGATCAAGCTTATTTATGCACCCATGCTACCAGTGAAGATGTGGCTTTGTTGATTTCTTATAGTGGCAGAACGGCTGAAGTTATCAATGAAGCACGTATCTTAAAACAAGGTTGTGTGAAAACCATTGCCATTACCTCGAATGCAGCAAGCCCTTTAGCCCAATTGTGTGATACATTGATCATGCTGCCAAATGAGGAAGATATTCAAATAGCGACCTATTCCTTTTCCTCACAGCTTGCAATCGAATATGTTTTAAATGTCATCTATTCTTGTATTTATAAATCAAATTATGAAAAAAACAAAGAGCATTTATATCACTCTCGTCAAAAATATCTACACTTGTAACAGCTATCTTTTTAATTATATGGAAAAGGTGATGAAACAAATCTTTCTCACATAATTGCTTAAAAATCCATCAGATAAGGTTTAAAATGCAAAAGAATATGCTATAATATTAACTGCGATTTAGCACGAAAGTATGTTTTGTTTTTAAAAAAGCCCTCTTGGTGGAATGGATATCACGCCACTCTCCTAAGAGTTTGTTCCACCTCTCGCCTTTCGCAAAAAGGCGGGAGGTGCGTAGAATAAAAATATCCACATATTGCTAAATGTCTCTGTACCTCAGCAGGATAGAGGGTCCGCCTCCTAAGGGCTAGTTGGAGCAATCGCCTTTTGATATGATAACCAGATAAATTTGAATAGATTTTTGAAAATGTCCCAGTACCTCAGCAGGATAGAGGGTCCGCCTCCTAAGGTTATGCTCTACCGGCCGCCTTACGATGAAAAGTGATTGTTACCATTTTTAATTGAATAGATGTCTCTGTAGCTCAGCAGGATAGAGCGTTCGCCTCCTAAGCGAAAGGCCGTGGGTTCGAATCCCGCCAGGGACGCCAGCAAACACGCCGAAAACCTTTGATTTATCAGGGTTTTCGGCTTTTCTTATTTCTGCGGCTTTTGTGGATTTTTTGCAAAAAACCTTGGTTTGCTAACATTTGCTAACGAGATTTGGCCTTTTGCTAAGAAAGGCGGTAAGTCAGAGGTTCGATTTTTACCAAAGGAACTTGCAAACATTTGTTAGCAGAAATTAGAGGAAGTTGCAAACAAAATCGCGAATTTGCTAACATCGCTCAAAAATGCTTTCAGAACCTTGCTAACAAAAAAAGTGTTTGGTCACTGTGCAAAGTGGTTCAAACGAAGAAAACCTCTCACAAAGTGAGAGGCGTTCTTCTGAGGGAGGGACTTTATAAAGCTTTTGCCAGCTGCTTGAGCAGTGCGGCAGTTTCGGGATTTTTAAGCAGTTCCAGTATCTTCGCTGCATCACTTTCAGTGACGGCAGTATCCGCAGTTTTAGGCTCTGTATCTTCAACAGGATCAGGAGTCTTGGATGAGTAAAATGCTTCCTCCAATCGCTGAGCGTTTATGCAGCGATCCTCGTCGATGATGTGAGAATAGACATCTGCAACCATTTTTACCTGAGCATGACCAGAGTCGCCCTGGACGGATTTCATATCGCCGCCATTGAGTTTCAGCTTGTAGGTGATGCTGGAGTGGCGGAGAGAATGGAATACAACATGAGGCAGTCCGTTTTCTTTGATAAGTTTATTGAAAGCACGGTTAATCACCTGGCTTTCCATCGGACGGCCATTGCTGGAGCAAAAGACCAGGTTATTGTCGATGTATTCGTCTCCAAACAGATCCATCAGCTCGTCGATTTCTTTTTTTCTCTCTACCAGCATATAGGCAACTGTTTTCGGCAGGTACACGCGGCGAATACTGGTTTTGGTTTTAGGCTCTTTCAGGACCAGAGCAGTATGGGTACTGGCTATGCAAGGTGGAAACTTCTTAATAACACCTTTGTCGCTCAAATCGTCCAATGCACCTCGTGTAACCCGTTGCAGCTCTTTGTTGACGAATATATAAGCTGAACCATTTTCTATGCTCTGTGGTGCAATATCAATGCAGTCCCAGGTAAGGCCCAGCATTTCGCCAATGCGTAAAGAGCAGGAAAACGCCAGATTTAAGGCAAGGGAGAGGATAGGATCATCACAGACTTCCATCGCCTTGCTCAGCGTTTCGGCAGTCCATATATCCCGTTCTTTATGTTCTTCTTTGGGAAGTGTCGCATTCAGGACAGGGTTACGGCTGATTAGTTCCCAACGCACCGCCTGATTAAAGGCACTGCGAAGTAGCTTGTGAATTTCTCTTACTGTATGCGGGGTCAGATATTCGCTTGTGGGTTTGCGGTTGTTGACGCTTACCGTTTTCACAGAGAGCAGATCACGGTAATACTTATCCATCATCCTTGGAGTGATGTCGGATAGTAACATATCTCCGATAATAGGAGTTATGTAGTTTCTCGCCAGACCACGGCGGCTTTCATATGTTGACATTGCCCAGGTATTTACACCATAGATGGACATATATTCATCGAGCAGATCGTTCAGGGTCTTTGCCGTAGGAATAAAGAAGGTTCCAGAGTCCTGCTCATACTCAATTTGCTTTTTTCGTTTTTTTGCTTCTGCATTTGTGCTGAAGGTTTCCCAACGCTGTCTGCGTTTTCCGTTTTCATCTGTGTAATCATACACCACAGAATATTTGCTTTTACGCTTCACGATAGATGCCATTTTCATTGCTCCTTTCTGAGATTTTCACATAATGAGTTTGCTTTTGATACCAGGCTTCAAAACTGCTGGTAATGATACGAATTCTTCGATCAATCAAGGTCGTCTCAAAATAGCCCCTTTTAACAAGGTCATAAGCTGTGCCAGATTTCAGCCCCAAAAGATCCGCCATTTCCGGAACTGACATCGTAGTATGCCTCCATTTCTCTCCGGGCGGTGTACCATCCACTTTTTTATAGTGGAACTGGCCGGCATACCAATCTTCAAAGCTATCCAGCATAACTCTCATTCGTCCGGCCACTTGAATTGTTTTGAAATAGTTCTTTTTAACCAACCAGTAGGATTCTACTTTACCAAGCCCAAGCATTTTGCCCATCTCTGGTACAGACATACTGGTCTTTACTCTTTGTTTTTGCATGGCTTTTGCCTCCTCTATAAAGTTTTTCTTGCTATGGCCTCATTGTAAGAGAAAGCAGAAAAAAAGTTAAGGATGTCGATTTGGAGATCGGCATCCTTGACAAATCATTCATCTGCGTGATCCAGCCAGTCATCAAAGCTCTTTTTGGAAATGCGGATATGACCGCCGACTCTGACGCTGTGGAATACACCCTGTTTTACCAGATTATATGCTGTGGGACGACTGATACCCAGAATGTCCTGAATCTCATCGACCGTATAGGTTCTTTTGTCATAGCTGACAGGATTTTGTTCATTAAAGCGGTTCAATTCCGCAATTCTTGCTTCAAACATAAAAACGCCTCCTTTATCCGGTAAGTGGCCTTACGGAGCCTCCATTTCCTCCGGAATATGAATATCTAAACTAACTTGCAGAGCATCATCAATCGCTCTCATTTCTTCGCGAGATACGCGCCCAATGTACGATAAAACACGCCTTTTATCAATCGTTTTAATTTGCTCCAGCAGAACAACAGATTTCAGTCCAAGCTCTGGAACGCTCTCCAGTGCATAGTGTGTGGGCAGCTCCTTTTTCTTAATCCATTTACTGGTGAGTGGAGCTACGATCAAAGTGGGGCAGAAAAAATTCCCCACATTGTTTTGAAGAACCAGGACAGGACGGGTGCCGCCTTGCTCTGATCCAAAATAAGGGTTCAAATTGGCATAATATAAATCCCCACGCTTATAAATCCAATCTTCTTTCATGTTCATCCTCCTATGTTTTGAGATTTGATTATGTAAGAAGGAGGCTCTGCAAATTACAGAGTCTCCTTCAATTTAGCGCCTGTTTTATCCCTTACTTGTCCACGACACCCCAGGGATTTGGGTAATCATTAAGCCGCAGGTGGCTGGCCTGCTTCTCAGGAGTTTCACCTCCACTTCGTTTGGTCTTACCCATGGCCTGCGACGGTTATTATCACGCTCGGACTATGGCTGTAAGAGAGCTTTCCTCCTTGTTATGCCATGACCGGATGCCATCCGATGTATTCCAGCCTGATATATTTCTGATAAACCGAAAACTCATCTATACAGCAAAAATGGGTTGGCCTGTTATGCGAGTGGCAGCTCTCAGAAAATATACCGCTGATGTAGCGGCTATTACGCCCAAAGAGGATCAAACTTAATGATTCGTATATGAGGTTGTCAAGGTGCAAGTGAAAGGATTTCCCTCTCACTTGCTACTGCCACTTTTTTTAGAAATCTATAACCAACTTTTTTATTTTTTCTTCAATTTTTTTCAGACGCTTATGAGCTGCGGGCTGACTAATGCCATATCTTTTGGCTAATTGCAGTGTACTTGGCTTTTCCATGCTGTAATAATCCAAGATAAAAGAGCGTTCTTTCTGACTCAGCTGCTGCAAGGCACGGTGCAGATCGGCCATAAGAAGATTACAAATTGCTTGTTCCGCAGTATCAACAGATTCATCCACAAACAAATCTGTATCCTGATAACCTTCCTCTGTGCCGTCACGATCTCCCACATGGGAAGCTGGGAATATAGAGCGGCTTTTCTCATGTTCTTGGAGATAGCGGCTGTGGCGGTCCTCCTGTTGGTATTTTTCAAAATCTTTGCGAGAACATTCCATGATAATGCGGTCATCTTCATCACGGAACATTTTGACTGTTTCAACAAAAAAGCGCCCAGTAAAGCAACCATTGCGGCGTGCCTTACTGAACGCTGAAAAACTGATTTCCTCCCATTCCTGTGGGCTGTTATTTTTCCAAATGAATACTCTCGTCATATCCTTTCCTCCGTTCAAATTCTTGGTAGTCAGCGAATTTGAACGGTGTCATGGATATTTTGCTATGTACGCCTCCCAGCGCATACCGGCCTCCTAATACCGGGCAAAGAAAAAGGCCGGAAGTGTTTTCACCTCCAGCCATGTTCCTGCCGCCATATTGCAGCAGGAATGAAAAAAGCCCGGTTAATGCCGGGCCTTATGTAGAAAAGTATTCAATTTAGCGCATTCCTGCCACTATAACAAGTATAGCAGGTCGGAAGTCGGAAGGGAGTAGGGATTAGGTCGGGGATTTGTCGGGATTTAGTCGGGATTTAGTCGGGGCAGCTCCTCCAGGACTTCTGGAATAGAATATCCAAACAAGCAAACAGAAAATAAATAGATGGCTTCTCGTTTTCGGTCATAAAAGACACTGCGCTCTATATTTAGTTCTTCCAGCAATTCTTTCTCTGTACTGTTGAACCGATAGATAAATTGCTTAGTCAAAATTTCATAGTAAAGTTCTCCTCGATCCGGATACCGTTTCAGACGAAGGAGTGCACGGTCAATAATATTGACTAGCATTTGATTTTGAACAAGGCAGCAAACTTTTTCTTCAAAGGCTTGCAGTTCAATATCTGGTGCAAAATTTTCAAGATAGCAGAGGCCAGACTCTATATCTTGTTCTCCCATAATCCAAGCAGTTTCTTGTAATTCTTCTGCCCGTTCACTCAGAACCCAGACTACATCACGGTAAATCTTTAGAATCAGCTTACTTCTATGAAACGCAGCGTCGCTGTTAAGCCCCAAAGCTGTTAGCCTGCTGTTACATTTTTGGATTGTTGTGCTTTCTTTTCTCATAGAACATCCCTCCTTGTTCGCAATATTGCGAACATATTAGGTACAAAATAGCATAGCAGAGGAGCGTGAGAGAGGGCAGTGCCTCTCTCTATTCCCCCATTTGGTTATATCAGGTTTCTGGATTTTAGACGAATCTGCATTGCTTGCTTGGAAACCTCAAAAATATTTGCCATTTCAGCAATGAGCTGTTCATCTGTCCGGCCTATTTTAAGCCGGTAAAAACATTTTTTGATCTGCGGTAAAGGCATCAGCAGAGCAGAAGCCAGAGTATCCGCCTGACGCTCAATTATGCCATGACTTTCGTCGGAAGAAACATTTCCGTTATAAGCAGCAACATCTCCAGTACCAGAGTACAACTTCTTATGTAGTACCCAATGAGCCAGCTCATGGGCACAGGTAAAACGGAGCCGCCCTAATTTTGACGGATCACAAAGCCGTTCATCAATTAAGATTGTACCGGCTCTTACTGCAATCATTCGATACTGTCTCTGTATCTGGTCATATAAGACAACAGCACCGTCATCGAAAATTGTTTCCCCTAATATCTTGGGGTTTTTTCTTAGTGTATGAAACTCCAGGATTAGATCAAACTTTGTCTCGATAATGGTTTCGATTGGCACAGGACATGGTTGCCCGGATAGCAGAGAGGGATCATATTCCATCAGGATTTTTCGCCCTACTGCCTCGATTGCTTCTGTACGGATTTGTGGAATTGACAAAGCTCTCCCCCCTATCGTTTACGCTCCTTTAGCATTTTCATAAATGTCTGCCATTCTTCATCGGTAGCATCTACTTCTTTTGCCACACGCAAGGCTGCCCGAACAATATCTTTTTCCATGATATAGTCTGGCAAATCAGCAGATACTGTATTGCGTGATTTTGCAGCCAGATCCAAAAGCAACTCATGTTCTGATTTATCCAAATTCAGAAAGGCAGAGATGCGTTCCACAAAATCTCCATTGGGTGCAGGACGGCGGCTTTGCTCAATATCACACAGATAACCGTAAGCAATATTCAAATGCTTGGCTGTATCGCGTAAATTGAATTTGTGCGCCTTGCGTTTCTCGGCTATAAATGATCCAAAAGTTATATTGCCCACAGCATTCACCTCTCATTTGTTCGACGAACTGCGAACATCTTGCTTATATTGTATATCGAACATCTGTTCACTTCAAGGATAAAAATTTCATTTGAAAAGAGGTGTTAAAAATCAATAACACCTCTTTTGCGCTATATAAATTCCTGAGCGATTTGCTGCATTTCCGTAATGCACTCTTTGGGAGAGAGAATTTTTATTTTCCCTTTGAATTTGAATATCCAGCCATAAAAAGTTCCACTGGGGTTCACTTCAATTTTGGCTGTGAAGTGTGTATCATCATACCTATCAACAGCAGCATCTTCTCCATAATGATCTATGATTACTCTCATCAATTCGTTTTCACATAGAAGGGTTACTTCCTTCGATGACTCCGATGTAAACATATCAACCATTTTATTTGTATAGGAGGCTACATCAAATCCCTCTATCGGCATAAAGCAAGTTTCAAGATTTTCTATGCTTGTTAGACGATCTACACGGAAGTGAGCAATTTTCTGATGCTTCAGAGAAAATCCAATCAAATAGTAATGGTCATTTTTCCATTCAAGCGCATAAGGATTTACGACATAATAATATCCATCATGCTTTAAGATTTTCTTTTTTTCCTGAGTGTATTCATAGTATTGGAACCGAATTTGCTGATGGTTTCCAATCGCTGTTTGGATATTATCAATGATATAGTAAACCTTTTCATTATGCGGTTTGACACGGCTGGATAAAGCAGCAAATTTTTGAAGTTGCTCTGCCTGATGTGTGCTGGTCAGACGGCATAATTTCTGTACTAGTTCCTCAGATTTCTTGGCAGAAATGATCTTCGAGGATGCTACTGCGTCTGTCAGCATTTTCAGTTCTGGATACTCAAACAGGCGGCTTCCCATAAAATATTGGTTTTGGGTACTCTTGACCACCACAATATCAATTCCTGCATCGATCAGTGCATTGGTATCCGCGTAAACAGTCTGCCGCACTGCCTGAATTCCTTTTCCATTCAGATGGGCAATGATGTCAGATACTGTGGCGGGATGGTTTTCATCGGTCTGCTCATAGAGAAACCGGAGTAATTCCAGTATCCGCATATTTGTTGAATTCTGCATACTTCACCTCCTCGATTTTTAAAATGGCCTATTTTGTATGATGTCCAGCCCCAAAGACCAGGAACAGGGCAACCGCACAGAGAAGCAGAACCATCCAATTCCGGTCTACGATCAGCTTGATCACCGCCACAAGCAGCATTCCGCCCACCAGGAGCACAACGCCGTTCATTCAACGCCCTCCCGCGGCATATTCGCCCATGTGGATGTCCAGCACCCCTCTGGGCGGCTGGATCAGGGCGTCCTCATACTGGCACTTCCACTGGATCTCCCGACACATCCGGCCATCCGCCACGCCGTCTATGGTTTCACCATCCTGAATGGGGTTATCATGTTCCAATATGTACGATGCCACATTGTAGGCGTGGTTTACCACCCAGTTGGGGTCCATGTCGTGGAAGTGGTACTGGAGGTCGGGCAGGAACAGGGTGCTCATGCCCACCGTGTCGATGAGCATATCCTCGGTGCCCTCAATGTTAAAGAAGCGGACATTGACGCCAAAGCGGATGAACCGATCCGAGCCTTCAATCTGGTGAGAACGCACATCCTCCGCCAGAAACAGTTTGCCGCAGTTCTGGAAATAGAATGCCTCACAGGTGGGGTACAGCTCCGCCAGAGCCTCCAAAAAGTCGGCATCCAGGTTGGCACGCTCCAGCGCCGGAAGCGCCGCGGCCAGCATATCGGTGGCTACCACCTGATATTTGCACTCCCGGAAGATCCGCTCCCGGTCCTCCTGGCAGTCCCACATCTGGCTCATCAGGAAGGCATCAAAGCCTTTGCCCTTGAACTTGTCGCATTTCATCACCATCAGCTGCACCGGGCATTTTCCGTCCTTGAACTCTGCAATATGCTCCTGTGCGGCAAAGCCGGCCATTTTCTTATCATAACAGAAGTATTCTGTTGATCCGATGTGCTTCTCCATTACGGCAGTCATTTTTTCTTTATCCGGCATTTCTACCGGCTCTTTGAACAGCATCTGAATGAGATAGGGACCTCCGGGTTGTGGGCCTTTTTTGTCATCCAGGTTTTGTTGGAAAAGTTGATTGCTCATTTGGCTTCCTCCTTCTTCTCCGGGAACAGTTTCCACCGAAACTCCAGCTCTTTCTGGACAAACTCTTTCGGCAGGCCGCGGGGGTTGGCGATGAGATACCATACCCGAAAGGTGCGCTTCTTCGGATCTGTTTCCTGCTGGTAGAGCTGATAGCCCGCCTCATCCTCCTGCGTCCACTGTCCTGTCTGCCGCTTGGCCTGCACAAAGGGTTCCACCACCTGGTCCAGTTCCTCTTTGGTGCGGCTTGAGGCCCAGGCGTGATCCACATCATTGGCGTGGGAGAGGTGGAACAACATCGAACCCATCCAGTTCTTTGCCTTGCACTCCGGCGTTCCGCGCAATTCTGCCTGACGGCGGTACTCCTCCATCTGCTCCGCCGTTCCGTACTGTTCCACCATCTGCTCATCCACATGGATGCACCAGCTGTAATCCTCTGGCTGGATAAAGGGGGCGCAGACCGGATGTAATGCCTCTGCTGGGTCCGTCTCAAAGCGGTCGATAAAGTCAAGGTAGTGGGCTTTGATCAGGGGCAGAAAGGTGTCCAGCAGCCCGGTGTTCAGCCGCAGGTCCTCTGTCAGCATCCGAAAGAATGAAACGCCTGTTGTCGGTTCTATTTTGAAAGAGTAGAGCCGGTCATCTCCCTGCTTTATGATACAGGTGAAGCCCACCTCCACATTTCCATGGCCGATTTCGTAGTCTATGTAGTTGTAGCGCCTCCGGTCAAACCAGATCTGATAGGTCAGCCCGTTTTTCATTTTCTTTTTGAAGTCGCCCTTTTTCAGACGCTTCCAGCCCTTTTCCTCCAGGCCCAGGCCGTTCCACAGGTAGTCCAGAAGTTCCTGAATTATATCTGCCGGCCGTTTTTGTTCCACGGTCTCCACCCCCTGACGAATTCTCTTTAATAGTCAAGCAGGATAGGCACCTGCTGCTCCTCGGCAAACCGCATGGCCCGCCAGAACATGGAGAAGGCAAACTTGGCAAGGGATTGAGTGTCATACTGGGTGTGTTCCGGGATGTCTGCCTTGCTGTACTGTCCATCTGAGTCTACGGTTCCGTCTACCGGGTATCCCTCCGTGTCTGCCCAGCCAAGGATAGTGTCCTCATCGGCCTGCCACGCCAGCTGGTTCAGCTTTTCCAGCTCCTTCCGCAGTCCGCCCAAGGTGGCGATAGCGGCGGTGTCATCGGTAGGCAAGGACCCTTGGAACAGAAAGCTGTCAGAAAGAGGGAGCCACCAGGTAGCCCCACGAAACAGGGACCACACCCGCTCCTCATCTGATGCAAGGCGGGCGACCAGAGGATGCTCCCCGAAGATCCAGTCCTTCTCCACGGTGGAAGGCACCGGTTCCTCGTATGTACGACAGGCGGCCACCAGCAGCATAGCGCCGAAGGCATCCCAATCCGGCTTGTCGGTGTAATAAGGTTTCTCATTATCTTCAAGCCAGGGAGCGTAGGGGGGCTGGCCCGGCTGAGAAATGGCGCTCAAGATCTGATCCCGCCAGTTCTCCACCGCCGCCTGGACCTCAGCCGGGGACATTTCTTCCTCGTTATCAGCAGGTTCCCCGTCCGGGGTGATGCGGTTGAAAGAGTATCCGTTTTCCTCCGCCCACTGCTGCACAACAGTTTTCCAGTTGTGAGAATAGTACCGGGTCAGCGTCCCGGCGTAGATGTCAAGTCCCATAGTAATGTCTCCTTTTCAATCAAAATCCATCCAGACCAGGTGTTTTCCGCAGTGGAGGCACTGGAACAGATAGCATTGCAGATGCCCGCCATTGACAGATTCCCGGATCATTTCTTTTTGCTCATCGTCCCACATCGGGTCGTCCAGCACCTCCTCCAGCACACCCAGTGCCCGCAGTTCTCTGGCTCCCACATTACCCAAATAGGCGCAATAGTCACCACAATGGGCGCGCCAGTATTCCTGCTGCCAGCCGGAGTAGCCTGGGGTGCGGTGGATCAGCTCGTCCAGCTTCTCCGGATCGTCTACACCATCGTCCACAGAGAAATCATCTTGAAAACTACCGTCATATTTCCGGGCTGCTTCGCCGTTGGCGATGCACTCTGGGCACAGATATGCAATATCCTCCACTGAAAAGAACGGATTGGTATAGAAAATATGGGTCGTCTTGCCACAGCAGTCGCAGACAACGCCGTCTGCGGATTCCTCAAAAGCCCCAGTTTCCAGAGGGTTTGGGTGATACCGGAAGGCGGGCAGGCCCAGCTGGGCCTGCCGTTCCTTCTCTTTCTGCTTTTCCTCCGGCGTTTTGGGCTTGGGGAGAGCATAATGATTGCCCCAGTTTTCCGCATAGTCCTTCAGCGTGCCCAGCCGCTTGAGGGTCTTTTTATCGGAACGATTTCCGATTTGGCAGAGCAGTTCATAGGCATCCTTCTTGAAGTCCAGTAGATCATACACATCCACCAGCACTTCCTTGGCCTGCTGATCCTCACTCTGCTCAAGTTCTTCCTTGAAGGTATATAGAGCGCGGACACTGTCCGGACCTTCATTTGTCGCAACAAACTGTTTTTTTAGTTCGATATAGGTTTTTTGATATTCTGTCATTGGTCGCACCTCCCATCAATCCCACCAGAAATACCAGACGGTGGACTGCCACAGGACAGCTGCCAAGGAGCCAATGCTTCCATCCTCATTCTGATCCAGATCTGGGCAGAAACCATATTGCTCCACAGCCACCTCCATAGCTCTTTCCTTGGAAATCGGAGTTGGAAGTTCAAACTCCAATTCATCGTGGCTCATGGCGGCAGGCACCGCGTCATACTGCTCGAACCAGTATTTCGCCACTGCCATCAGGTCCGGTGTGTCGGGACACTCATTCCAATTTCCAAAGGGCAGGTAGGCGAAGATCTCCCAGGGGTTCTTTACCGGAATTTTAGCCAGAATGAGCGGATATGTCATTCCGGTATCATCGTTCCAATAGTTTGCGAAGCGGTCGTTGGGTTCTCCGCCCTCCATCTCGCCCAGGACTTCCTCATCCCAGTCCAGATCATCGTCCTCGGCTTCTTCCTTGCGCTGACCGGTCAATTCCTCCAAAATCGCCTTTCCGTCCTTGATGGGAGCGGAGAGCATCTTCTTTCGATACTCCTCCACGGTTTTGAGGTCAAATTCATAGAAGTCCGCATCATGCTCCGGGTCAGCGTTCATCACCAGACACTCCAACTGCGTTTCATCATCCGCCTGGATAAGTACGGGAACAAAGCCCTCCCGTACCCCCAGCCGCCGGGCGTAGCTGTATGCTGACATGATGGGATCATCATCTGCCATAGACGGGAAATAGGTACACTCACAGTCCAGATACTCCATAATGGCCTGCGCCACCTCGGAAGGCTCCAGCGTATCCTCGTCAAAGTCCTGTCCCTGCCAGTTGGTGAAGCGTTCCTCAATTACCTCTGCCATAGCCTGATAGTAGTCCTCGTCAAAGGGGATGAATAAGTATGCCTCCTGTTGAAATTCATTGGAGTGGTATCGGGACGGACCAAAATATTTCAGGGCATAGTCATCAATGTCGGCAGGATAATAGGGCGCATCAATTTCTCCATAGTAATAATGGGCAAAGGCACGGCCTTTCTGATTGAACAGAGCCGAGAATAGACAGCCGAACAGCTCCTCCCGGATGAATGTTCGTAGGTCTGTGTTGCCTGGATCGGCTTTGACCTGATTTACCACTTCGCCATGCTCCGCCAGGAATTTCCCGCCCATCAAGTCATGCTCCATGCACCAGCGCAAATAAATCGCCATGTGATTGTAGGCGTTGATGGGGTCAATGGGAAGCTCTTTTTCCTCAATGCTCTCAATATGATAGGAAACATCATCCATTCCTATGCTGTCATCGTCAGTCTCTGGCTCTACTTCTGTGGGCTCATAGGAGATTTTCAGAGTCATCTGCTCCTCCGGCAGAGAGACACCGGGGCTGCGGGTGATGGTGTGCTTATCATCCGCAGAAAAACCGATGGTTTCGCCGTCTTGCAGCGTCACATCACACGCCAGCACATAGGAGGCAAGGCTGGCCAAAAAGTCCCGCAGATCCTCCGGCTCGGCGTCAGTGTTCAGCACTTCCATTTCCTCCTTGCCGAACACATCCATGCCGTAGGTGTAGCCGTTTAGGCCCCCCTCGCTCCGGTACAGGCCGAACCAGACCCAGTTGAAGATGGGCAGCTCGTCCTCTTTTATCATATCGGCAAGGCCCTCATAGAAACGAGGCTCAAATACCACGCCGCTGGTGTAGACACCGGTGGCGTATTTCTGCTTGCAGCACACTGCCATCGCCTTGGTGAACAGCTTACCGCGTTCCAGCAGTTTTTCCTCCTCGCCCAACACAGCCACCATGATATGGGCCTTGTGCGCTTTGGTCACTTCTACGGCCTCTGGCCACATATAGTTGTTTTCGGCGTTGATCTCAGCTTCATTGTCCGGGATGTGACCGTGGAAGAGTGTCACGATCAGCATCATTCCGCCGACCCGCATTACCACAGCGTCATCGCTGTTCTCATCGTCTTCGTCGCCCTCATCCGGCTCCTCATCTACGATGCCCCATTCTTCCCGTAGATCCCGAATCAACTGCTCCTTGTCCCACTCTACTTTGGAGAGGAGCACAGACCCGGCAAAGGAGCCCTTATGGTCGGTTTCTTCCTCGTCAGCATCAACATCTTCGTTAAGATCCTCTACATCTTCATCCGGATCATAGAGGGATTCATGCTCCAGTCCGCGGATAAATTCCTCAAAGCTATCTGCCAGATGGGTGATTTTATAGTCATTTTCCTGATCCACATGGACTACCGCAGGCTCTCCCTGGGGACCGCAAGCCCGGTAGTCCAGGAAAATCATATCGTGTCCGGCGCTTGGACAGTCGCAGATGGCCACGCCGATGGCAGGATACTCCCACTCATCGATCATAAACTGACTGCCCATCTCTCCACAGAGGGAGCAGTTCTTTTCCCGTCCGATTCCGAAAATGCCGGTGATGGCCACATGATCATCTGCCCAACAGGTAGGCTCATCGCAGGGATAGCAGGTGTTCATCGGAATGCCACCGTTGTGCTGCTTCATCAGCCAGATATAGGCGGCGGGCAGCTTGTAGCCCAGTTCCTCCTCCACGCTGGCAATCAGCTCATCGGAAGGCGGATCACTGACATATTCTTTCAGTGCATACCAATTATCATCCCAGAAGTTGGTGAGGTCGAAACCCTCAAATGGGGTATCACCGGGCACGAATTTGGCCTTCTTCTTCCGGCTGCGCTGGCGTTTCCGGATCTCCGCCTTACACTCCCGAATTACCGCCGGGGCATTTTCATCCTCCGGGTCCAGCTCTGCCCACCGCTGGGCGTAGGGAATGGCCTTTTCCTCCTGACCATAGAGATACTGATAGCCGTAGGCCATCCGCATATTCCACTCCGCCTTGTCCTGACCTTCCTCCCGGACGGACTCCAGCACCTCAATGGCCCTCTGGAGGGCTTTGTCTCCCTTGAATTTCAAAGTACCCTCATCATGGTCCCCGATGATGGCGTAGTTCTCCAGCGCCCGTGCCAGGGCGTAGGCGGTGCGATAGTTCCTCCAGTCCTCTGGGATGGCATTGAGTGCCTGGATGCAGCGGGTGTACTCGTCCTCGTCGTTCCACTGCTCCAGCTGAGCGAAGAATGCTTCGGCGTCCTGTTGGGTATAAGGAATATAGTCCATGCCCGTAAGCGTTTCATCCAACTCGTCATCCTGATTTTCAGTTTCTGTCCCATCATCTTGTTGCTTTAGAGGTACAGAACCGGCTTCACGGCGGAAGGTGTGGAAGATGGCCCATGGGATATCCGTGCCTTCAAAGAACTCTTTCGCCATGTTCAGCGCCTCTCGGATGTCCCAGGCGATGAAGTCCACATAGCCACAGTAGAGGCCGGTAGCCCCGCCGGTGAGAGTGAGCACTTCCGAACCATCCCCGCCGGTGAGCACTTCCTCCAGTTTGTCCCGGAAGTCGAAAATTTTCTGACTGCCTTCCTCCTCCCGCAGGGTATCCAGGGGATAGCAGAAGAAGCCCGCCACCGCGCCGTCGGCATGGAGATCGTCCATAAAATCATTGTCGGCATTCAGATAGCCGTTGATGAGCGGCACACAGCAGGTGGAACCGGCCATTACATCCAGCCGCCAATCGGCGTCCGGGTCCTGTTTGGGTTCCATTTTGTAACCAAGGTAGCTCTCCAGATAGGCTTCCGGGTCGGTGGAGAGCTCCAGGCCCTGCTCCCGCAGTTTGTCGGGCAGCTGGGACAGGAGGAAGGACGGCTCTGCCTTGGGTTCCTCCAGCACATCAAAGCTGTCTATGTATCTCATGTGGGAGATCTCGCCCAGCACTTGGTCGGTGAGGGTAGTGAGCATCCACCAGGCCCGGCCTTCTTCCTCTTGAAGCTTAGGCAGCAGCTTTTCACAGTAAGCGGAGATGGCAAAGCTGTTTTCACCCTGTTCCTCCAGCCAGATCTGCACATCATCCCCGGAAATCTCCCAGCCATCATTGGTTCGCAGACCGATGTTTTGAACAGGTTGACGGCCCACCAGGATGTTCCAGTGCTCCAGCACCTCCTTTGGGGCGTGTTTCTGGAAGTAGACCAGCTCAAACAGCTTGACCTTATTACCCTCCGGGGTGAGGATCAGTTCATGCTTTTCGCCGCCCACGCCCAGCTCAAAGGAGATTTCATCAAAGGCCAGATTCAGGGTTTCCTCCATTTGGGCCACGAGTTCTGCACCGCGGGTGTGATCCTTGTCGTCATCCATCATCTGGCGCAATTCTGCTTCCATCTCGGCAAAGGTTTCCCACCAGTTCTCTGTCCGATCCCGGAAGCACTCCCAGAACTGCGGCAGAGAAATACCCTGCTTGCACCGGTCGATAAACTCTTTGGTGTCATCGTCACCAGGGCGGACTTCCAATGCCTTTTCAAAATATCGCAGAGCCCGGCCCTCCTGATCCAGATAAAAGTAGGAGTAACCCATGCGGAAGTTCCAGTAATAATCGTCCTCGAAGTATTCCTCATGGGGCTTTAGCAGAGCGAGGGCCTTTTTGAGCATTTCTTTGCAAGTTGGCTTATGTGGGTCTGCCAGATTGTTATAGGCACGGGCTAACTCACTGTCCATCTCAGGGGTACGCTCCTCGGCGGGGATGGCCTCCAGCGCATCAATAATTTTATGTTGTTTGCTCTCCTCATGCCACTTCTGGCACTGCTTCAAAATGTCCATATCAGGGTCCTCCTCGTCCTCATCCGGTTTCCAGTCTTTGATCTGCTGGAACACACCGTTCTCATCCCGCTCAAAGGCGCAGGGGGCGGGGGTGTTCAGCAGAGAAATGATGTCGGGATCGTCGTTGCAAATTGTGTTCAGCTTGTAAATCCCGGCATTGTTGGGGTCGTCCATGTACTCATCGCTCTCGTCACCGGCAGTGAAGCGCCAGCCGCTGTCCCAGTTACCGTCTGGAATCTCACGATAGCAGTAACCCACCTTGCGGCCCTCCACCGTGATGCGGTTGGTGGCGATACAGCCATCGGCACCCTCCCAGTCAGCAAGCAGATGTTTCACATCCTCCGCTTTCACCTGGTAGTTGCGGTTGCGGCCAGCGGCCTCGTACAGTTCCTTCCGCAGCGCCTCCACATGATGTGCCATCTCCTGAATCTCCTCGTCGTCCATCATTTCATGGAGGTCATAGGTCAGGGGGGATTGGGCAAAGTCCGCCAGGGCCTTGTTCATGGCGTCATGCTCCTCTGGCGTAGCAGTGATGCGGATACGGCGGGCGGGGGTGTTGTACTCGTCCAGATCCTGAAGGTTTACACTGCCACTGACGCTGCACTCCAGCAGGATGGCGGCCAGGTCGGTGACCACATCAATGGCGAAGTGAAAGTCCATCTCCACACCATCGGAATGTGTAAACTCCAGGTACTCCACGGTTTGGCGAAAGTCCCAGTTCTGCTTGTCCAGACCGATCTTGGAGAAAATCTCGCTGAGGGGGATCTCCTCCTTTTTCTGATCCTCTAAAAATGCCACAAGGTTCAGACTGTCATCGGAACCGCCAATAAAGTTGCCCCAGTATTTTTTGATATACATTTGTCGTGCCTCCTGTTCTGAATCCAGTCGATCAATGAGCTGATTCAAGTGTTCCAACCACGCAGGAGCGATCTCACCGCTATCCTCGTTCTTCCAAAGATCCATAATCTCACGGATGCCGTCCTCGTCCGGCACCTCGTTTTTGATGTCGGTGAGCTGCCGCAGCAGGAAAGCAAGTGCTTCTTTGGATGCTGTGAAACCGGTGACTTTATCCCATATAGCTTCTTCATGATCGTAGTCCAGCTTGCCGTTATCCTTCCATTGAAAATACAGCTCCGCCAGAGCCATCGCAGTATTGTCAAAGAGAAAGTCGATTTGTGAGAAGTCAGATCCCAGCATGACTTCCTCTTTCATCAGTTCAATCATCTCGCCCAGATCCATTACCGGATGCTCCGGTACATATTCATTTTTGAGGATGTCCAGTACATCCAGCCCTTCGTCACGCTCTAATGCTTTTATGCCCCATACTCCCATGTCGGCACCTCTCTTTCTTTATTTCGTATCAAGCTTCTATTGTCAATCATGGTTCTCCACCCGGATAATGGGCCGGTAGAAGTCATAATCTCCGTTTAGTTCCTTGTCCTCCTGCACTTCCGGCTTACAGTGGGGCGAACAGGGTAGGAAACCGAGAAATGGGCCCAGCCCGCCGCAGATATTGCACCCGCCGTCACCGCCGCAGGTGGTAAGTCTATCAGCCTGCACCACTTCCCGCATATAGGGGTCGTAGGCGATGGACAGGCCGAAGAAGTTGGGTTCCTCCATATCATAGGGCCGGTTCTCATCCTCATCCATGTCCTCAAACCAGCGTAGACGCATGGAGTAGTCTAACCCATCTCCCCATGGGAACAGGGTCCGACATCCGCCGCCACACAGGTAGGCCCACTCGTCCGCCGTGGGCAGGGAGAAGCCCCTGTTTTCCAGCATGGCAAGAAGCGCATCGTAGTCTGTGTGGTTATAGATACAGATCTGAAAGCCCTTTTCCGTCCGCTCAATGCGGGCCGACTGATGCAAGGTAAGACTGCTGCTGTCACTCCAGGCAAAATCACGGAATTCCTTCAGCCAGTCAGGGTGGACAGTCAGTCTGGGATCATCCATTTTGACTGGCTCCCAGTTAATTTCCTCCAGCTCCCGGCCCACCAGCATGGGTCCAATGGCCGCCTGCCGAACAGGAGCCATGCTTTCCCGAATCATCTCCTCCGGGTCCCGCTCCATTTCCCATTCTCGGAACAGATACTCCAATTCCTCCCGGCTCTCCTGATTCAGTCCCACGGCAAACTGCTCCCAGCCCAGGGTGACGGTATCGCCGGGGACAAAGACGAACTCCCGGCCATCTTTCTCGAAGATGCCGGTGGTGTAGCTCTGGCCCCAACGGTCAAAGGTATGTAGACCGAGAAAGGTCATATCATAACGATCAGCCAAGCTTTCCATCAGCGTTTGCTTCTCGGTTGTATCCATTTGATTGAATTGGGGACGGGACAGTTTTTCGTTCATGGCAAGTCCTCCTTCGATTCGTTTTGCGTGTTCCAGCAGATAGCTCCGACCATCCTGCTTGGCCCGTTCCAAGTATTGTGGAAGCAGGTCGGAATGGATGGCGTCCAGTGAGACCAGAACGGCGATCCGCTGGTATTCCGGAAGTTCAGGAGAGTAACAGTTGCGCTCCCAGAACAGCGGAGCGAACTGCTCCACACAGTCAGGACGCAGAGCGGGCATCGCCAAAAGTGCCCGCCGGCTTACATATTCATTGGGGTCCTTTGCGAAGTCCAGGATCATGTCTTTGACTTCCTGGCTGCACGGACATTCTGACAGATATGCGGCAAACTGCCACTTGGCCTCACTCTCATTGGAGGCTGCGGCCCTGCGGCAGAGGCGCTCGAACCATTGGGGATGGGAAGTGGTCTCCTGTATAAACCCCTCCGCTTCGTTGTCCCTGGCGATCAGATAGACCATCTCATCCAGTAGGACGCTGTCTGCTGTTTCTGCATCCATTTGGGTCAACACATGGCAAAAGGCATCAAATATATCATTCCACGCAGGGTAATCGACCTCCCATGCACCGCCGATCTCCTCGGTGGTTTTTCCGGGATAAGTGATTTCCTGCCACTGATGAAATTTTCCTACCTGCTCCAGCAGGCACTCCCTGATGTCCTTTGCCATACGCTTACCTCACAATTCTTTGCACAGGTTTCCCAGTTCCAATGCCTGTTCCACAAGGCCCAGGAGCAGGCTGGAAAAATTCTCGGCAATCTCCTCCAGATCGGCATAGTCACGGTTATAGCCCCGGACTCTGCCGCTCTCCAAGTCGATAAATACGATACTCCCGTCACCCAAGCCTCCGATTGGAAAGGTGGGGCCGTGGTCATATTCGCTCATGTAATCCTCATAAGCCTCTTGAAAAATCGGGTAGGCTTCTTCCAACTCTTTCAGTGTGAAGATCCACGGCTCCGCCAAATAGCAGCCGCCGAAGTTCAAAAGCAGCCAGCGGTACTCTGCTGGGATGGGAGTATACCTGCTTTCAAATCGTTTCACAGCATCCTCCGGTTCTGGGCGGGTACCCTTTGTGAAGGCACTTGCTTCATAAGCGGCCTTGATTTTGTCACGGTATCCCTCCAATTTTCTTACCTGCATCATGTTCACCTCTGATTTCTCCCGTTCGGCAGTCCGCGATTTCTTTTCTACAAAGCGAACTGCCTCTGTCAACAGCGCGGGAAGCTGATTTCCGTCTGCCGTTTCATACCGCTTGACTGGATGCGTCCAATCAAAATTATGAATGATAGAAATGATGTATCTGTCCTGATACCAGCCCATATCCAACAAAAATCCGTTTGGATATTCCACTTGCAGCATATCTTCTTTTTGTGTGTCATCCAAAAAGGTGACTGTTCCAGTGCCAAAATCCACCTTGCGCCACGCTTGAACCATCGTTTGTCCTCCTACAGCCGATCCAGATTCTCTTGCAAATCGCCCTGCATCAAGTGCTGGGCAATGGCTTGGTTCAGTGCCTTATATGAGTGATAGGCTGCCTGCTCTACATCGTGCAGGCACTCCTCCATCAGTGCCTCCGGAGAAATGCCTTCCCGTTTGCCATAAAGATGGCCGAAGGCATAGCACACGGACTTGAGAAAGCCGAAAATGTAGTCGTGATTTCCACGCATACTGGGCAGGTCATTGAACGAGCCCATGCCGCCATAAGCCCGAAGGTGGTGGGCGACCTCCCGCCGCTGGGTCCAGTCCTCAATATCCCGTTCCAGCCAGTCAATCCAGTTTTGGAACTCTGGATGGTCTGCCAGAAGGATGGAGCGCAGACAGGTCAGAGCTTCGGTATAAATATCTGTCTGTTTCATCCAATTTCTCCCGTCCCCTTTAATTCTTCATTATAGGCGTGGCTCTCCCAGATGGCCTCAAATTCCGCCTGCTCTATGATGCAGGCGTGGAATTCCTCGCCCCAGACATGGGCGTTCAACTCCTCCACAGTGGGGATCGGCGTAATCTCGATGGCACCGTCGTAAAGGTCAGGGTTGTTGTGGGTGCGGCCATCTGCAAAAATGTCGATGGAGCGATGGGCCAGCCGCTCATTTTCGGTATCCACTTCATAGAGGATGACCGCTGGTTCACCCTCCGGTGCGCCCTCCCAAAAGAGCTTGATGTACTCGATCTTGCCAAGATAAGTCCGCATCGCTTTTTCATCGGCACAGGCTACTCGGATCATTTTTGCCAGCAGCATCAGGTCATCGATGTATTGGGAGTACACGCAGAACACATCTTCGTCGGAGTCGAAGTGAAACAGATCCACGCCGCTGTTGTTTTCCTCGAACTCCTGGATCACGCCCCGGACAAGCCGCTCCCAATCCTCGCTGCTGCCGATCAGTCCCAGCCGTCGGAATTCCTCTGTCCGGAATCCGTCACTGATTTTCAGCAGAAGGGAGATCGCATAGGGGTGGTGGGGAATGAGAAAGAATGGCGCGATCTGCTCCGGCTTCGCCCAAATTTTGAAGGGCGGGCGCGGGTCAGGTATCCAGGGCAAGATTTCCCATTCGTCCTCCGGTCGGTTTCCGTATTGGCAAAGGTCTTTCATAGTGTTCTCCTCATTCGATGTCGTTTCGTTCTTCTTTTACATCCAGTGGAGCACCGTCCAGAGATGTGATCTGTGACAGTTCTGTTTCAGTCAGATTCTTCAGGAAAATGCAGTATTCGTCCGGGTGGCCTCCCACAAATTCCATTTTAGGCATTCCGATCTGCTGTGGGTCGGTGATCCACAGGCAAGGCTCTCCTGTTGCCCAAAACCGAGTCAGAGTAAGAATTTGGCCGTTGTAAATCACTTTCTGTTCCATCTTCATTTCTCCTGCATTTGCCTCAGTAGCTTCACGATCCGCTCCCGGTTCTTTGCGGTTTTCATAAAGGTGGGGAGATGGTCGGCCTGGGTCATTTTCGCTCTTCCCGGCGGCTTTTCCCGCAGGTCGGCGCTGAGATAGCCGATCAGATAGGCAAGATGTTCTCGGTTGAGTGCCCATACAGGTTTTCCCTGAAATGAAGTCAAAAACCATAGTTCCAACCCGAAATAAGGTTCTCGTCCATCCCTGATTTCGCCAATATATGAAAACGCCTCCGCTGTTTTATGGACTTCTCCCGGCATGGTTGTCCCACAATAGGGGCAGGCCACATGGAGAACGGAAAAGTGCTGCCTTTCCTCATCTTCAATATCCACCCGGTAGTACCTGCCGCAGTTTTTGCACTGGTTATGGACATCGTAGCGGTAGATCGTCCGATCACGGGCCACCTGATGGCCGCAGCTCAGGCAGCGGAAATAGGCATTATCCTCATCCGCGGTCACCACGCCCGTGCCATGACACTTGGGGCATTTCACCTGAATGCCGGAGGTGAGGGCGTCGTATGCACTGTATGTAAAGTAGGGTTCATCAACAATTCGGCTCATACGCCCACACGCTCCTTTCAAGAAATTGCTTTCACAGCCGAAATCGGAATGGTTTCAAATCCTTTGCTTTGATTGTCAGATCCGCAACGATCTTTTGCAGGAATTTTACCTGTTCCAGATACTCCGCAGGCGCGTGGATCTGCTCCAGATAGCCTATATAGCGGATGATCTGATCCAGTGCCCGTTTCCTGTATTTTGCGATTTCCCCCAAATGGGAATAACTGCGGCCTGCCACATAGCTTGGAACATCTATGTTCCGAATGGTTTCTATATCAAGCGACCCGTGCTCCTCTTTCTCAGATTGAATGGTGGACAGCATATCTTCCGCAGAAAAACGGATGCCGCGCTCGCAGAGAAACCGCAGTTCATCAAACAGGTGGTTCGCCACAAAGTGTTCAGCCAAGGGCTCAAAAATTACATCATCCTGATACCAGCCTCCGTGGGCGCAGGAGATCAGTTCACGGTAACGCTTTTCTGTGATCCACTGGCGCAGTATCTCTTTGATCCCGCGCATCCATGCGTCCAGCCGGGCCTTTGTTTCTTCGGGGCTATCGTTGGCTGTCCCATAGCAGGGCAGACCATTGTCTTTCAGCCACTTGGTTACTTCTTTGCTGAATTTTGTGTAGCTCAATGTGACACCCCTTTCAAAAATCCCTCAACTGCTCAAACTTCTCCATCAGGGCATCCTTCTGGAGCGTGCCATCCGGCAGGGCATCCAGGATACCCCGCAGAGCCATGTAAATTTCATCCCGCTCCTCGGTTTCGATAAAGCCCATCTTGTTGAAAGTCTGGGTGTAGGCTGTCACCGCATCCATCGCCTGGGCCTGGGCGTCCTCGCCCGGTTCAGTGGCCAGCTTCATCAGCAGGGAGCGAGTCTTGCGGTATTGGTTGGCTGCTTTTTTTGCAGCGGCGGCAGGGATATGCTCCGCGCCGTCCCAGCCCCGGAAGGGGTTGTCCAGGTTTTGCGCCAGCCACTCCGGTTTCCGGGGCTTGGTGATCCGCAGATCCATTCCCGGCTTGCTTTTCCAGAGCTGCTTTGCCGCTTTTGCCGCATCTTCCGGCAGGCTGGTCATCCAGAACCAGCGAAGCTCCGGCATCTGCTCCGGGGTGGGGATGTCGTCCGCCCCGAAGCCGAACAGATCAAAGGTGGAGAGGTTCGTCAGTTCCCGGAACGCTCCCACAGCGGAGAAGTTTTGCAGGTTTCCCGGCGCGCCCCAGAGCCGCAGCTCCTTCAGATGGGGATGGACAGCAGCCAGCCCGGTCAGATCAAAGTCCTTCAGCTCGATGCCATGCAGCCCCCGTAAGTTCGGCAGTTCCGTGTGCGGGCAGTATTCCCCGATAAATTGGAGGGTCAAGCCGCTGCCATCTTCGGGGGCATGGATGGTACAGGCGTCCAGCCCCTTGTTCTGGAACAGGAGCTGCTCCGTTCCCTCACACAGCCATAGCTCCTCCAGCCCGGTCATGTCCAGCATCAGCTTTCTGATGCTGGTGCCCCGCAGATCAAGTGTCCTCTGACCGTGGTTCAGCAGGGTCAGCTCACTGATAAAGGGATTCCCCCTCAGAAATTCCAGCAGATCCGGGTGCCACCGCTGGCAGATGAGTTCGGAGAGGCAGGGCAGAGCCTTTAGTTCCAGTGCCGAATCGAATGGTGCGTACTGGTCCATCACCCGATGGCTGCTGACCTTCACCGGGATACCGCCGATCTCCGTTTTCTCTTCGCTCTCCATGGCCTCCTTGAAGGCCCGCCGCCGTTCCTCCGGAATGGCCTGCCACCGGATCTGGAGGTACACATCATAGCCGTCACTCCAGCCTCCATAGGAGCGGCAGGGCTGGTCGGTGAAGGGCGGCAGTGTGCCAACCAGCGTGTACTGGGGCGGGACCTCCAACGGCACCCGCAGCAGGTGGAGGTCGCGGGACCAGTACATGAAGTCCTTGTAGAGCGGGCGGAGATGGGGCAGTTCCTCCGCAGTCAGAGGGGCGTCGCCCACCCAATCCAGAGAGAGGACCACCGCCCAAGATTCTTTGCTCACCGTGTCCGGCGGCGCAATATAGGCCACCTGGCAGGCGGTGTAGCGTTTCAGATATTGGTTATAGACTGTATAGACCTCTCCGGCGTTGGCTTTCATGGCGCTCTCCTTTGTTCTGTCACATTTTTAATCCTGCTCTCGATAACTGGCTTCAATGTCGATGAAGCGCACATACACGGCGCAGACTTCGCCCTTTGCGTCATAGCCGAAGTAGACGGGATAGTAACCGTCACCCCAGCCAGAGGAGAAGATGGGCAGGTTGCAGTCCGTGTCCGGCACGGTCCAGTTGAGCCAGTCGCCGCAGTCCCCCTGATATTTGGGGTGGGCTTGGGCGTTTTCCTCCAGTAAGTCGCAGAACAGGTCGTTGTAGGGGTCGATGTCCGGGTCCTCCTCCAGCCGCTTGGCCCAGTATGTTTTGAAAGCCGCCTGGGTCTGGATGTCTGCAATACACCCCATTCCGGCATCTACGCCGAAACCGAAGTAGTCATCATCTCCCAGTGCCGCGTCCAGATTCTCGTTGCCCACCATGCCCAGCTCATAGCGGACAGGCTTTTCCCGGCTGACCTCCACCTTGACGCAGGCGTAGCGGTCGCCGTATTGTTCGCTGGGCACCACGCAGATTTTCACGGGATAAGTTCCGGCGGGGATCGTTTGAAGGAAGGGCAGAGTGTCCTCCAGCTCCACCAGCGGATCACAGGCGAAGATTTGCCCGGTGGGGAAATGGACGGTGCCGATGTCCAGCACATCCACCGCCATATTCCCAATCACTTTTTCTGTAAAATGGGCCTCCAAGTCAACTTTGCAGGTCAGTTTATCCTTGATGGATTCGTATTTGTTCAGCCATTCGGTCGTAGGCATATCAGTTTCCTCCTGTTGATTCAGTTTCTTGATGTACACACTCTCCGAGCCGTCCCAATAGCAGTTCACACACCGGCCATCCTGAAAATGATGGTCACAATTCGGGTAGCCATAGAGAATATGGGCACATTCCGGGCACAGCCCCATCATCTGTGAGGAGCCTTTGAAAAACAGGCTGCCGCACTCATCACAAAGGGCCAGTTCTTTTTCTGCCATAGGGCTCACCAGTCCCGTTCCCGGATGGCCTCCTCAGTGTCAATGGGGATGCCAAACCACTCCAGAATGTAGGCCACGGTTGCCGCAATACATTCCCGCGCCACCGTTTCGATCTCGCTGTCGTTCTCGTCAAATTCCTCCTGAAGATCGTTGATGCCGCAGACCGCCTCGTCCAGCGTTTCCTGCACCGCATCGGTGTCGGTTTCGCCGCTCTCCAACAGGTCGATGACCTTCTGAAGCTCGTCCTTTACCTTGTTCACCAGAAAAGCAGGATAGTAATCGTCCTGATACATTTCGTCCAGCAGTTTGTAATTCGGGTCAAATGCTTTCATCGTGATTTCTCCTTTCTCATTCAAACATCAAACCGTATGATTCAGTCAGGCTTCCATCGTCCTCGTGAAATATACACTGGTACACAGGCTCACGCTGGGTTGCTTTGCGGAACCGCTCCAGAACCGGAGCCAGCGGCTCACCAGTAGGGATACCGAGGGCATCAGACACCCGTTGCAAACTGTCCATATCCATATCTTCCAAGTTACAGTTGCGCTGCCTCTGCCCATACTCCTCCAGTGTTTTGGAATCTACATACTGCTTTGTGTCACAGCAGTCGTGCCAGCAGATACAGCTCACAAGCAGGGAAAAAAGGTCATCCATGCTCTCGGCCAGACGGCCTGCCTCCCCTTCGCTGCTGTAATAGCCGATGGAGCCATCTTCCAACAGGTGGTATTCTCCGCCGGAGCCATCTCTGGCAAAGGCCATACCGGGTAGGGAGAAGGTGCATCGGCCTTCTGCGTCATCCCGCGGGGACAACTCATCCAGCAGGAAGAAGTCAAACAGCGAATCAAATTCATCCGCCAAATCAGGCTTTTCATGCAGTATTTTCAAATAATCCATAGCTGTTTTCCTCCGTTTACGGTTCTTGGGTCATTTTGCGCAGCTGTTCCAGCCACTGTGTTTCTTCCATTATCTCATCATTTTGGTAAAAATGGTCTTTATCGCGGGCCAGATGATCGGCAAGTAGAGCCGCGTCCACAGGAGTGCAAACTGTAAAACTGTCCCGATCCGCGCCCTTGATCTCCCGGTTGAGGTAGTACACCCGCCTGGCATCGCGGGAATACCAGTGACTGAGCAATTCCCATGCGGTCAGATCCGCTTTTGAGAGTTGCTTCCCGTAGGCATAGATCCGTTTCTCATCCCTGGCAAAATAGGTATCACCCAACGAGCGGAAAGAGGAGACCTCCGCGCCCTTGATGATCTTCACCTTGCCGTCCCCGTTGTGGAAGTAGACCTGCCGGCTGTCCTTTGCATATCCCTGGGGCGCGCCTGAATCGTTCTGGCCCTTGTCCAACACCTGGAAGGCTGCCAGCTCTGCATCTGGGATTCTCCCGCTGGTGGTGTAGACGGCTGTTTTGTCCATCGCATAGGCATAGTTTAACACCCGAAACGATGCCGGATCTGCTCCACGAAGGCGAATCCCGCCAAGAAAGCAGGCCGTAGAGGATTTGCCCCAGTAATGCCAGCAGCAAAAGTCTTTGGGCGCAACACCTTTGAGCAGACCGTTTTCATATAAGCCGGAGAAATAGACCGCTCCATCTTGAAAGAAAAACTCATTGTCCACCGGCTCTGTGTTGGTGATTGGTTGCAGCGTTTCTTCGTGCTCGGCTGTGATGCTCAACTCGATCTCATCGTCGCTGTAAACTAAGTAGAGCCCATGAGGGGCTTTTCTATCGAAATGCAGTTCAATGTCACAATATTTGAGTATCAAAGGCTTTCCGCCGCTTCTCATGGTGGAAACGGCATCGGGCTTGCCAAATACCTCCATGATCTCATCCTGTGACATTCCGAATTTCAGCGGTGAAATGTCCCACGGATTCTGCAATATTTGATTGCGCCAAATCGTAAAGTCCTGTTTCATAGTTTTCCGTCCAGTGCCTCCACTGTTTTCATGGCAGCGGAATCAAATTTGTACTGCCGCAGTTCCCGTTCGATCAGGGCAAACACATCCGGAAAGCACTCGATCTCATCCTGGTACTCATATTTCGCATACAGTTTCCCGTACTCGGAGATCCAGACCTCCGCCGGGTAGTAGTAGCCGATATGACCGATGGGCTGGCACTTCTGACCGGCAGCCTGTTCGATCTCCGCCAGCTCACAGCCGGACATATCCCGGAAATAGGCTCCTCCAAATGGTTTTTGATCCCGTTGACCAGGTAGGGAAACAAAGCAAATTGAAAGTCCGCTGCCCAGTTCATCTTTTTCTGTTCCAAGTACCACTCGCAGCACAGGCCGAAATACTTGCGGTAAAACCGCTGAGTGGTCTTCATCATCGGGACGCCATGATTGGCGTAATACTGCTCCGCAATGGAAATATCCACACTGCGGCCTTCGTACCATCCGGCGTACTCCATCAGCTGCTTGACCTTGCTTTTGAGATCGCCGGAGATGGGGATGCGTTCTTTGATCACTCGAATCCTCTCCTGTCGGCTGCGAATTAAAGTTCATTTGGATATCCGATCTTATCAAGGCCCGTCTTGATTTCTTCCCATTCGCTGCGTTTCGGGTTCAGCGCAGCGACCAGTTCTTTTGTCACCGGAACCCCATCAGCAAGCTGGCGCACAGCCTCCAAAGGCAGGTCTGCTGGGTAAAACCACTTCCCGTAATCCACATAGCTCTGTGGATTACCATCAATCGTGGAGAGCAGATCTTTGGATGCGTCCTCGCCGTCCATGGGATTGCAGTGCCAGGTGGTGCCATCTTCCGTCCAGACGCAGAAGGTGCTTTTCATCTTTTTGACTTCACGGCTGCCCATGAGCTTTTGCAACGCAGGGGGCATCCCATCCGTCAGGTATTCGATACGGGGAAGTTTTTCCTCCCAGTCGTAGAGTTCGGAATCCACACCGTTGATTACACAGCCTTCCGGCGCAAACATGACGATCATGCTCTGGTCACTGCCATCAGTGGCAAAGAATGCCTCTTTGCCTTTTCGCCATGCGGGGTTGTATGTATAGTGGCGGATGAAGCTCCATTCCTCCTCCACCATGATGATGTCCAGAGTTGCCAGCCCTTTGCAGAAGTTTTTCAGGCGCTCCGCATTGGGAAGGCCAGATAAATCTTTTGTGGAAATCATGTGGTTATCCTCCTGTCTTTCGTCACCACAGTCGGTCAATCTGGGTATATATCTTATTAGGCTCTCTGTCCGTAAAACTGGTCAATGAGTCAGTGGGTTCTGTAAGCGGCATTACATTCAAAATATCCAGTACATAATACCAGATTCCTGTATCCCAGTCCCGGAACCGCCCATTGCAGACAGCTCTCCCATACTCACCGGGAGCCAAATCCAATGCCAGCTCATTGAGAGGCTGTTTCTGCCCGGTCTTATCGTAGGTATATCGCTCCGGCATCGCACCGATGTGCCAATCATTGCGGTAACGCACATGGATTCCGGACTCCTGCTGAATCAGTTCAAAAGGGTGAAGTCGCATTGTGCCATTCGGCTTCCACTCCATCAGCCTGCGACAGTCCCTATCGATCTGAAATCCATCGGGCCTCTGTATGATAGATGCAAAGTGAGTAGGCAGACCAAAAGGATAATAGGAGAAGAAGTCTTTAGGCAGCCGCATGGCTCTGGGATACTGGTTCCGCTGTGCGGCCGCATTTCCGCCTCGGCAGTCTTTATACCATTGCAGGCGGATCTGCTGGATCAGAAGTGTGGGCAGATATTTTTCTCTTTTTTGTTCCTCAGCTTTCATGGGTAATACAGAAAATCTCCTGGTTTAAGTCAAAGTAGATTACCATCAGCTCGTCGGTGATCTCCGGGTTGAAGGACAAATCCATGATGAACACTTGTTGATCCATCTCGTCATCCACCAGACTACCAAACCGCTTGAGCTTCAAAAAGTCCACCATCTCGGCAAAGGACAGCTTGGCCGGGTCGGTTCCCGGAAACAGTTCCGCCGCAATATCCGGGCCTACATCGTCCCGGTGGAACTCCATGAAAAATGTCACAACGCTATGGTAGCGGCTGTCCTCGTCCGCCAGCGCCGCTTTGATGGCGGTTTTGGCCTTCTCCGCCAATTTCTCCGCCTCATCCAGCATTTTTCCCACCGCATCCATGGCAGCAGGATCGCCGGTCAGTTCTTCCTCTACATCGAAGAGAAAGGGTAGTCCCGATTCCTCGGGAAAGTTGAAGATTTCCTCGCCGGGTATATATGTAAAATCAATGCGTTTACAGTTCAGTTTCATAATGTTATCCTCCTTACCCCTCAATGTTGGCAGTTTTGAGGCCCTTTTTCAAAGAGCCGTAGACCGTCACCGCATGGTCGGTGAAGATCTCGTCGCAGTCAAACCAGGCGGTGAAGCTGCCGCCGGAGGTGACGGACAGGCTGGTCATACTGATCCGCCGGGCAAGTTCTTCCTCTGTGATGGGGTCGGTTTCCGGGTTGCGGGGATTTTCCTCATCCTGGGAGAGCCAGTTGTTGGCCAGCTCGGTCAGGTTCTTGGCTGCAAGGTCCCGCATGGCCTTATCCCAAGTTTCACAGTCGGCCAGCAGCTTCTTGGCGGCGCTGCGGGCGCGGGTCCAGGATGGCTTGCTCTCAGCATTGACCTCCAGAGAAAGGCTCACATCCTTTCCGCACCACTGGATTTCGCCCTCGAAGGCATCATAGTCCTTGTCCAGTGTCAGTTCTCCCAGCACCTGGTCCTGGATCACCACCGGCTTGTGGTACTCGTCCAGAACGGCCTGGAGTTCCGGGCAGTCCTCGTGGGCCTTGACCACCTGGGAGATACACCAGGGCTGCACCACCAGATCCTTTGCCCATTCTTCCTTCATCCGGCGGATCTTCAGGCGGCAGATCTGCTCCTTGCCAAAGCGTCCCCAGCCCTTTTCGCCGTTACGCTCCTCCTCGGTGACCGGCCAATCCAGCCGCTCCTCTTTGGTGCTGACCTTGCCGGTGTCACAAAACACTATGCCCAGCGTCACAACGGTCATTTCCCAAAAGTTGCCTTTCCAGTTAAATCCGCCCCCAATGCAGCGATTGATCAGAGCGACCACTTCCTGCTCCTCGGGCTCGTACATCTCATAGAATTCTTCAAACATTGCGTATCCTCCTTTACAGCAGTTTCAGCACTGCGGCGGCAGGCCCGGCAAACTCCTCCGAAACCTGCTCCAATATATCCCGGTAGGCCAGCACCGCCTGCCAGGAATAGTAATAGAAGCTGTAAAATAGGTCATCCGGGAAAACCTCGTCCTCCTCGTAGCGCATCTCATCTTCTTCCTCGTCGTATTCCTCCGACCACAGGTATTCTTCCTTCAGCAGATCGGAGAACAGCGGCAGCGCCTCGGCGTGCTCCATCTCGTCCCCGTCGTGGAAGCACTGGAGGATGCAGGAGAAGAAGTCCAGCAGCTCCCCGGCCAGGAAATGGGCTGCGGGGTTCTGCCCGCTGTCTGCGAGGGCCTTCTCCAGAATTCGGCTCAGGAACACCATACCAAAGGGGGTGGCGTGCCAAAGGGTACTCTGGTGCTCCATGTTGGTGGTGAGCTCGTAGAGGGACTCTTTGACGGACGCCAAATCACGCATCTGCTCCAGCACTGTCAGGTGTGCGGGAAAATCCGTCCCCCGGCCATAGGCGGTGGTGAGCCGGTGCCACGGGACATCCGTGACCTTGAGATGGGTGATATAGGTTCTGTTTTCTTCTGTCATGTTGTTGCCACCTTATCCCGTTATCTGGCTGCGGTACTCCTTCTCCAGAGCGGTGTACCACCGTTGCAGCATGGTTTCCAGACTGGTTTTTCCTTTGCGATCTGTAAAAACAAGGAACTTTTGCAGCAGTCTGGGGAACAGATATTTGCCCGCTTCTGTCAGGTCCTGATTGAGATAGACCATCCGCAGGATACGGCCCTGCCGGTCCAGAGGGTTCTTTTTCAGCAGTTCCTTTTCAAAGCAGAAGCGCAGGAATACCACATTCTCGTCATAGAAGTCCTCCACCACAGCCGCGCCAATGCTGGTGTAGGTGATGTCGTACACCAAACGGCTCCAGTCAAATTTCTCAGCATAGAGCAGTTTCAGCGCCTTCGCCCAGTGTTCCTCCGGGATTACCAGCATCCTGTGCTGGGCGGTACTGGAGTAGCCACGGTAGACGGGTTCCGGCTGCCCCAGCAGCTCACTCACGCTGTCGGCGTAGACGAAGCACAGCTCCTCATCGAACAGGCCGCCGATGAAGTTGCCGTTGCAGTACAGCATATAATTCTTGGACTTCGCCGGAGAATAAGAGAGGCTGTATTCCTGCGAGTCCAGGCTTTTATGTACCTTGTTCAGAAAGTCTATTGATGTCATGGCTTTACTCCTCAAACTCACCCTCGATCATCCCGTTCAGATACCGGCCGGGATCTGCGATGAAGTCATCCCATTTGGCCAGAGGGTGGAATTCCTCATGCTCGATGTCCAGATACCACAGCTTTTTGTCCCTGGGGCTCCACAGCAGCAGATAGTCGCTGTAGTTGTCCATCTGCACCATCAGGGAGAGCAGCTTCTTCCGTTTCCAGGTCATCTCCTGCACATCCATGAAGGAGTAGAGCTCCGCCCACTTCACCCATTCCTGATCCGGGAACTCCAGCCGCAGGGGGCCGGTCTTCAAGTATTCCACCAGCTTGGCGGGCAGCTTGTAGGGCATGAGCTGCCGGATCTTTTCCTGCTCGTTGTGCCATTCCTCCGGCTCCAGGGCTTTCAGGTAGTCGGCCAGCTCTTGATTTTTGTTCTGCACCGCCACGGTGTAAGGCCGGTCGCCGTATTTGTCAGCAATGGTGATGTCGGCTCCTTGCTCAATGAGCCAGCGCACCATAGGGAAATTGTTGGAGCGGGCGGCCTCGGTGACAGGGGTGGAGGCGTAAGGGAACACCATGTCCGGCTTGTGATAATTGATGTCTGCCCCTTTTTCCAGAAGCAGCCGGGCAAGTTTGGTATTGCCCTCGGACACAGCGGCCCGGAATGCCTCGCCGCCAAACTTCTCCACTGTAATCCCGGCTTGCTCCAGCACCTGGATATTCTCCGGGCGCTTGCCCCAGCGCACCTCCTGGAAGGCCCGCTCTTTCTGCTTCGAGCTGAGCTTTGCGGCCTGTCCAGCAAAGAGCGCCACCACCTCCGGCCCACAACAGCGGGCGGCGGTGAGCAGCAGGGGCTGTTCCTCTGCCAGACTGGAATCAGCTCCATGCTCCAGCAGGAAGTGGATCATAGGCACATCGTTCCGAAAAACCGCAATCTCCAATGGCATCAGCTTGATGTATTCGCTGAGCTGGATGGGAACATCTAAATCCAGACCGCCTTGAAGCAGCGCCTCCAGCTTGGGCGTGTCATGGTCACAGATGGCGGCAGCCGTTTCCGGGAGGGTCTCCCAGCGGCCAATATATGCAATTTGGTACATAAGGCACCTACTTTCGTTGTTGTTTCACTTGATAGGGAACGGTCCGGCCCAGCACCCGGCCTTTGCCAACGGCATTGGCTCCCTCATAGATTAAAAATTCCGCATTGTTTTCCAGCGGAGCATAGTCAATGGTATCTGGATAGAGGGGCTGGGCATTTCCCAAGGCCGGTGTATCAAATGTACACTCGGTTCCGTCCAGAAAGCATACACCCAGATATTCCGTAGTTCCAATAACCACAAAATGGGGACAATACTTTCCACTGACCAGGCTGGGTGGTATTTTTCGTTTGCCGCTCCAGAAGATGACCTCCACATGAAGCGCCGCCCGGTTTTCATCTGTTCCAATCATGCCGCATTCTCCTTTTATCCCACAATGGTGGTTTCCTGGATAGCCAGATTATCGTAATCCATGGCGATCAGCTTTTCAGCGGCCTGTGGGGTACACATGAACCAGGTGCTCACGCCCCAGGCATCCATCCTTGTGACGGTGAAGAAGTCGGTTTCGGCGGGAGAGGGATTTCTGGCGTCAAGATAGCGGTCAGAATAGAGGTAGACCAGATCCACCTCCCGGTCCGGTAGCCACTTGGCCCGGCGCGCACGGGGCTTTCCGTTTTTCAGAGTCTTTTCTCTGGGGTTCTCAAACCACGCCAGTTCCTTGAGCTTCAGACCGGTAAAGGTATCCATGAGCCGCTGGGCGATCTCCCGGTGGGTAAATACTCCGCAGTCCCAGGAGCCTATCAGCCATGTCTGTATAAAGTCGCCCACCTTGCTGCCAGGAGCAGGCGGCCCGTAGACGCTCTCATCCGCCCACATGACCTCTATCTTTTCACATTGATCTGGCCGAGGACAGGACTGCTTGTTGCCATAGCGGTACATGATATTTACATAGCCATAATCTTCGCCGGTTCGGTCATGGCCGACGACTTCTATTTTATAAGCAGTGATTGACATTGCAGTTCCACCTCCTGAGCCAGCACAAAACTTATGCCAATTCCGCGTCCAAAATCTGGACTGGTTTTCCTTTCTCGTTCACATAGTAAAGGGCAATATAGTCGATGCCGTCCCGCTTGACTTGCTCCCAGGGCATCCGCTCGCCGTTGATCAGTTCCACAGTATCCGACTCATCCGGTTCGAAGTCTTCTTTTTCGTCCTCATAGTCGATGTTGTACCCCAGCTCCAGCACCAACTTGGAGGCAGGGATCTCATATTGCTTGAGGGGACGGTGTTCCAATTCAGATGGATCGTGTTCATCGCAGAACAGATGGTCGTAGCCATGCCGTCCACCGTCAAAGATAACGAACTCCTCACCGCTCTCTGGGTCACGGGCTGCCACCAGTCCGGGGGCCTCATCGCTATCTACAATATAGGATTGGGGCTCTCCCTTCACAGTGAGCAGATCTCCGTAATACCAAACTTCCAGCAGTTCATTGCCGGCGGTGGAACAGAGTGTCACGGTAGGCAAACGCTTTTCCGCCCACTCTTTCACATGGCCGGTGAGCCAGGTGGGATATTTCTCAGTCATCATAGTCTTTCTCCTTCTATTTCAATTTCAGCACAAATCCCCAGATACTCACCACAATCAGGAGGACACCCAACAGAAAGAAAACCACACGCCGGTATCCTCTGCTGTGTCGATGGGCATCTCGCGTACCAGTGGGGTCGCAGAGCCAGTTCCAGTTGCGGATCGCTCCAATTAAAATCACGGCTCCGATGAGCACCGATGCAATGTGCCAATGCTCTTGCAAAAATGCTGTGGTCTGTTCGCTGTTCATTCTACTTCCTCCTCACGCAAATACCTGCTGGTATTTCTCTTTTCATACTGTGCGACTTTTTTAGGTCTGCTGGTGCTGCATGGACACGATATGACAGTCCGGGCAGAATTCCACATAGAGCGTGCCCTCCGCACAGTCAAACACCATATCCCACTGGATTTGGGCCAGATACTTCATGGGCTTGCCGCAGTGAGGACAGGTCGTATATTCCGCGTCCTGCACCCAATTGGCAAAGCCGCCGATGGTATTCACATCCTGGCAGGCCGCACCGTAAAACAGGGACACAGGCGCTTCGCCCAGCACAAAGGGATTTTCCGTGAGGGCCTTGTACTCCTCGGGACTGACATAGCAATCCGTCTTCTCCGCGCCGTCAAATAGCTCAGAGGGAAAGACCTCCACGCCGCCATCCAGGGTAAACCGGTTGAAGGCGGGGCCTTTGAGGAATCCCACGCAGCTGGGGCAGCAGGTGGCAGTCAGGATACCATCCAACCCCAGAAATTTCAGACGCTCATCCCGGCCGTCCAGCACCAATATATCCACCATCCGCCCGCCGCAGTGGGGACAGGTGTCCTCCCGTGCTCGGCCAATGCGGACGGGAGATTTCTCGCCAGTGGTTCCCTTGACCATAGGATAGCAGGTATCGAAGCCCAGTCGGATTCTCTGGCCCTCCTTGTCGAAGGTCCAGCCTCCGATCTGCGCATAGCTGGATGGATCTACATAGAGACCCTTACGCCAGGGCCGGGGATTTCGCTCCAGCTCCAGCAGAGTCTCCATTGCCTTGTCATCTCCTTGCATAGCAAGGCAACTCATCAGGTTGGAGGCCGCGCTGGAATATTCTGCGGACAACAGCGCATGGATCAGACCATCCCGCACATCGGCGGGAGCATGATAATAGATCTCACAGGGCCAGAACACCTCTGCGGCCAGTGCCACTCGCTGAATCTCCGGGGTGATGGCATCATGGTAGCCAAGCAGCTGCCAAAAGTCGGCGAACTCTGGGTCCTCCATATCAGCCAGCCTCTGGATGTTCTGTATCAAGTTTCTTTGTTTTTCGACAATTTGTTCCGGCATCCAGGCCAGAGCAGCTTGCCGTTCTTGCTCGCACTTACATTTCCAACACAATCCCTCATAACCCAATGGGGTTCCACAGCTGGGGCAGGTATATTTCAGACTCATGTTCTCATACTCCTTTCAGGCAATAAAAAAGCCCCACGCCGCACTGTCATAAAGACAGGCTGACGCAGGACATGAAGAAGCCGCGTTGAAGGAGCCGCATCCACCAGCAGATGTAGTTTCTTCAACAACCAAAATATTTTTTTCGTATCTTAAAGCAGCAAATTGCTGTCCAATATATTTGTTCATAGCGGCACCATTTGTTCTGAGCGTAGTTTTATATCTTATTATATCACAGCACCCCTTCAATGAAAATATTTTGTTGGAAATGCTAATGAAAAATTTTTGTGAATTTGTTAAGGCGCAGGGGCTGTTATCTCCATAGTGTCTGGATGGATCAGAGTGATTACTTTTCCCTGATGCAAGGCATAGTTGACTGTCTGTGCTGTACCTGAGCGCAGCTTTTTCTGATTATCAAACACACCGATGATGTACTCTGCATGATCGACCATATAATAATTTCTTTTTTTATAACTGGAAACATCCGCAGAATGTGAAATAACAATAGAATCGTTTGAGTTTTGGATCAGCTTTTTCAATCTATGTTTACTCTGATCCGGCCATTTAGAGTCATAGCCGATGAAGGGAACTACAACGATAATTTTAATATCCTCGTATCCTGTTTGTGCTCTCAATGTCAGCAGCTGTTCTCCAGCCCACATATCTACACCAAGAGCACCGCCGACAAAAAAAGTACGGACAAATTTCTCGTCATGGAGTATGCGAAACTGCTCCAGGAGACATTCTTTCAGCTTTTGGCATAGAGGATCTTCCTCATTATATCCAAAGCAAAATCTTGTTGGTCTGTGGCCGGTAATGGCACAGGCATACTGATTCATACAAATCACCCTTGATAACTGCCTTGATTACGCATATAAAGCAAAAATAACGCAAATAATAATGCGTATAAAGGTTATATTACAAAATTATAACACAACACATACGAAGTATCAAGAATTGCTTTCTGCTATGCTAAAAGAGCAGAGAGGTGAGCGTATGGACGAAGAATTTATCCGCAATCGAATCACAGAATTACGATTGAAAAAAGGCGTTTCAGAATATCAGATGAGCATGGAGTTAGGGCAGAACAGAAGCTATATTCAGGCGATTTCTTCCGGGCGTTCTATGCCGTCTATGAAGCAGTTTCTCAACATCTGTGAGTATTTTGAAATCACACCGCTTCAATTTTTTGATGCACAGGAAAATAACCCTCAGCTTATCAAGAAGGCTTTGGACGGAATGAGAAAGATGTCAGATGACGATTTGATTATGCTGATTGGTTTTATA
The DNA here is from genome assembly GCF_964249515.1 of Eubacterium sp. 3_1_31. Classification (NCBI taxonomy): domain Bacteria; kingdom Bacillati; phylum Bacillota; class Clostridia; order Eubacteriales; family Eubacteriaceae; genus Eubacterium; species Eubacterium sp. 3_1_31. The sequence goes on along the minus strand of NZ_CAXUBY010000015.1, from coordinate 6,143 downwards.
AATCGCTTAAACACAGAAAACTAATGATAGGAGGCAGTAAGCGTCCCATCATTAGTTTTTTTATTTTATGCGCAGCATATTGTGGCAAGCAATGCTTGTGGCTATCCATTTCGCCACAAACTGCTTGTTGAGGGCAGTGCCCCCAAGCCCCTTTGAACACAGAATTTCATTCTGTGGCTGCGCGTTCTGCGAACGCTTTTGACCAGGACCAGCTTATCGCTGGCCGTGGTCTTTTTCTTTTTCAACATCCTGTTCTACCTCCATTTTCAGCACCCGATCCACATTGGCCTTTGCAGTTAAAAGCTCCCGCATTTCCTCACGAGAACGCCGGTACTTGGCATAGGTCTTTTTCTTTTCTTCCAGCAATTTCGCATACTCCGTCTGCAACTCTTTGACCTTAGGCAGCTTCTTGACTCCCATTTCATCAAAGGCATTCTTGGCAGCCTGGTGGAGCAGAATTTCTTCCTCATGTTCTTCCCGGAATTTCTTAGAGTAGCCGGCCTTGCGGTATGCCACATAGACCTCACGGGTCTTGGCATAATTTACAATGTGAGTACGCAGAACAGCAATCTCTGCCATGCGCTTTTCAGCCGCTTTGATCTGCGCCGAAAGCTCATTGTGATGTGCCGTGGCAGCCGCAGCCTTTTCTTCTAAAATCGCATACTCCAACAGGTTATTCTCTGACAGGTAATTCATGGTCTGTGCCATTTGTTTCAGATTGAAAACCTTAGCCCATCGAGCATAGCCAGCACCTTTTCCTGCCTGCAATTTTGCCTGAATGTCCACCAGCAGATTGACCTTCGGCGGCTCTGCCTGTGCGACCACTTTCTTTCGTGGGGTATGTGCTTTCTTCCCGGAGAGAACCGCCTGCAAATCATCTAATCCATATCCTTCGCCCAGGCTGTCCATACGGGCGGCTTTCTCCCAACCGGGGAGCTTCAAGCGATATGATTTCCCGCGTTTTGATACTTCACAGCCGGACTCTTGCAGCAGCTTCAGCAACGCCTCAAAGTCAGTAGGACTTTGTGATAATGCGTTGTCAATCGCTACACGCAGCAGCTCTCGGTGAGAGGGCTTTGCCTGATCGCCCAGCCACTTGTTATAGCTCTTTCCGTGAGGTTTCGGATTCTCCACAATGGACAGTCCGTTTTCGACGCAGATGGTGTCACTTAACTGTCGGACTGCCTTGGTGCTGCCCCAAAAGTTTCGGAATTTCCGGTCATATTCTAAGCTGACCGATGACCAGATAATGTGATTGTGAATGTGCGACTTGTCTATGTGAGTGCAGACCACAAAGGCATGATTACCCTTGGTAAAGCGCTTGGCAAATTCTACGCCCAGCCGGTTGGCTTCTTCCGGAGTGATCTCACCGGGGCAGAAAGACTGGCGCACATGATAGGCAATCACATCGTCCGCACCTCGCACTCGTCCGGTCGCGGCAAGGTACTGTCGCTTTGCCAGAAGGAACTCTGCATCCGCAGTCCGACTGTCACACGCATAGCCGGTAATGAGCCTGCCGTTATCTGTTTTTTGGGGATTGGCCACATAGTCGATGATGTCACTGATCGCCCGACTTTCTGTGCGGCCCTTGCCGACATGAAGCGGCATGATTCTCGTGGTTGCCATAGGTCAGACCTCCTTCCCGAAAAGAAAACGGCCTGCCATAGCAGACCGCTTTCACTATTCTATAAAACTTTCTTCATCGAAAAAATTGAACTCATCATCTTCTAAGTGTCTTGGTGGAAATCTCATTTCATATTGCTCTTGCGCCAATGCACGGACATCAGGCCGCCTATCCTTTAGTCGATTTTTCAGCCAGGACAACTGCTCTTTCGATAGCCTCCATGGAAGATTCAAAAGACGATTCAGTGTCATCAGTTCAGCCTGCTTTTCTGCTGGTAGCGAAGCACAGGATTTACAAATGTGGGATGCATGACCTTTGCCTGAAAATTTTTCGTTGGCTTTGTATTCACAACAAACTTTACAATAGTGTCCATGCTTTTTCATAAGCTGATGCCCTTCTCGCAAAGAACATATAACCTGCGAATTGCTTTCATAATCACATCCCATTCCAAATCAGAAGCATAAGAAAACTTTTTACGGTATGCCTCCCAAAGTTTTTGCATAACCGAATCATTTTCCACTTCGTCAAAAACTTCTTCAGCCTGGTTAAGATACTTCTCCGATCCCCGTTTATGAGCAGTTGCCAGAAGCGCATCATGTAAAATTTTCGGGTTCAGCGTGGTTCCATGCAGCTGTTCTAAAATGTAAATATCGTAGAAATCTCTCATGCGGGTATTGGTTGTGGTTCTGGTAATAATGGTTTCCAGTTTTTCTGCCAGCACAGTTTCTAAATTATAAGCCCAAATATCAATGGAGCGATCTTCCAGCATAAGTTTGAATGAATACCGAACCTCTCTTGGAGTGATTGCATCTCCCGTAGAAATATCAATTTTCAAAGGGGTCACTACACCATCGAATGTTGTACTCATGCTGACACGAATCCCCGGATACTCTGCTTCATCCATAATCTCCGAAATACTTTTCAGCTGAAATTTAACACCATCATCAATCGGAACAGTTACGATTGATGAAATTAGATTCTCAATATCCTCCACATTAACATTAGCTCCTTTTATGGTTGCATCCAAATCCATCGTAGAGCGGGCATCCAATCCAACCATAGCCGCTACCAACATACCACCCTTTAAGATAAACTTATCACGATACTCAGAAAGAGAAATACGCTCCAAAAAACGCTCCATCATGTAGTTCCTCATTAAAATCTGAGCATCTGCGGATTTTTCTCTGGAAAGGTTTCGTATTAAATCTTTAAGCTGCCTTGCTGTTTTTATCATAAAAGTACCTCCAAATACTGTCGTAAAATTTTTTCCACCTTGAACATCCCGGCATATTGCATTAAAGCTCGCAGGTTCTTATCTTTTCTACGGGCATACGCTTTCAGTGCTCCCTGAAAGGTCTGAATTTCAATTCTGCTACGGCTTCTGAGCAAATCACAGATCGTTCGCTCCATATCATAAACCGGCACAGTATGCCCGAACGGAGTTTTCGCTGTTGTAAGTCCTACATCATGTAAGTCTGCTTTAATCGTAAAAACTTGAATGCCTTCTGCTTTCATTTTGCTTGGATTGCATCCAGTTTTGACCGTAACTGTATATTCTATTGGTTCACGGTCTGTCAGATCGTGAAAAAATAAAGCTGTTTCATGTGAAAATACTGCTTGTTCAAATCGCAAATGAAGCAGATACATGGCATCCACCCAGGAATCTTTGGACAGATAAATCCCATGTGCAACTCTATCCAAATCTCGTGAACGCACATAATCATAAAATACCGGCTTTGAAATTCCAGAGGATACGACCTGTGATGTTCGCAGCATTCCTTCTTGTGCTGTTAGCATCTGATCCAGCTGTTCAAATTGTCCCATCATGTCACTTCCTTTCGTACTAATATTATATTCAATATTAGTTCAAAAGTAAAGTCGTGGATATATAGTTTCTCTTTCCAAATTTAACAGACGGTGTTTGGCATTTTGTGGCTTTGCGTATTTTTTATCCATAAACCCAATCCTGAATGGCAAATTTCAAACTCTGCACCTTACCCATCAGCCAGATTGCAGCCAACGGCAGCCCCATAGGGCTAATCAAAAATGCCATAACCAGCAAAATCACACCATTTTGCGGGGAATAGGTAATAAGCACAGCCACGCCAAGCAGAGCAATTACAGTGCTGAGCAGACCAAGCACCAGACCGGATATGTAGATCAGCCCCGTGCAGAGCCAGACAAAAAGCGTCAGCACCAAAATGACCGGTGCAGTTATAATCATCAAAAGCCCTTTCAAAATCTTCATGTCATTTCCTCCTTGCAGCGTTCTTGGTATCTTTTCTAATCATATTATCCGGCATGGGCAGGCAAAAGACAAGGATACCGATAAAAAGAAAAAGCGGAGAGAGGAGCAGCGAAGTAATGCCGTTCCTCCCTCCGCAAATGGAGTATCTATCCCTGTTATAAAAGTTCGGAAAGCTGGGTAAGGATTTCCTCTACGCCCTCCCATAACTGTTCCTGCCGCTGGGATATATCCTCCAAGTCAGCATCATAAACCCGCCCAGTCTCATGCACTTTACGGGTCAGCTGGTTTAAGTTGTTGCTGTTTCGGCGCATCAGGGAAACAAGCTCCTTCAGCTCCGGCAGCTCCAGCTTGACTACATACCCATCCAGCGCCATTTTTCTTAGATAGGCTTCACGGTTGGAGGTTCCAAACTGAGACATTTTTTGCTCAATCACAGCAAGCTCCTCCGCTGAAACTCTAAAGTTTAATTGCATATCCCGCTTACGCTTTGCCATGGTTATCTCTCCGGTCCCTGTTTCTTCGGGGCGGCAGGCTTATGGGCAGGCAGTTCCTGCTTGAGCTTATCCCGTACAGAGGGGCGGGACGGTTGTATCTTTTCTCCCTGAGTACGGCTGCGCTGCTGTTCTTCTCGCACCAGATCAATAAAGCCATCCAGCACAGCAGGGTGGCTGTTTAAGGCATAACCACAACGGACGGTTTCGGTATTATCGTTAGGAATGGTCTTGGCCCATTCTTTGTTGCGTCGGGAGTAACGCCCATCCCAGTCCTGAAGCTGGACCGTGTTAGACAGAACCATGGACACACGCTCCATGCCATAGGTCTCGATCACACCCTTTGCCGCATCGTGGCTGAGATACATTCCGTCGAAGTGCTCCCGCACCGCCGCTTCAATAGATTCCTTGCATTGGCGATTTACATTGTTGGAAGCTCGGTACTGCTCCAGCTCCCCATGTTCTCTCGCATAGGCAGCTGAATGGGGATAGATCGGTGTTGTTCGCAGTTCCTCTTTAGCTCTGCACACATCGTCGGCACGGTTCTCAATGCTGTCCCGGATCACATCCATGTGACCGGTCTCCAGCTTTTCAAAGTAGCGGTACACATCCGCCAGCGGCGAAGAAGATTCCAAAAGTGCCTTGGCCTGGGCGTCGGTCAGCTCCAGCTCCTCCATTGCCATCACAATATCCTCACGGACAGTATATTCATAGGTGTGGTGCAGGATTTCTTCCGGGGGGCGGCTTTTCAGCCAGTCCCTGTATTTTTCCTGCTCAGCAGCCATCTTTTCATAAAGAGCCGTATTCAGATCGTTGGTATTCATGTTATCGCACCTCCTCATGCTGTTTTGGTTTCTTGTCTGTACTGCGGGGCGGCACCGGGCGTTTCAGATGATCCAGCACCGAAGGCCGTGTGCTTTTGGCAACAACAGCCTCGGCGTGTGCCTGTCCCTTTCCGTCGATGTTGAGCAAAGTATCCAGCTCCACCAGACGGGCGTTTTTGCTTCTCAGTTCTTCTTCATAAAGGAATGGCTTTCCGACTTCCTCCTTTGCCGCAGCCTGCTGCTGATAGAGGTTATCCAGCTGGGCCTTTGCCGCCTCTAGACGCTGAGGCATCTGGGCGAGGGCATTGTCGATACGGGTAAGATTTCCGCGAGGGTCTGTACCAAGGGTTGCCCGGTGGGTCATCTGTCCTTTTAGCAGGAGCGTATATTCCTGTTTCCAAGCGGAAAATTCCACAGACATGGCATAGCCCCGGTAGCTGCCGATCTGCACCGGATCGGAGGTTTTGACCTCCTTGCAGGCATCCAAAAGGGCAGCACCGGCGTTCTCCTTATCGGTCAGCAGATCTCCACGAATCTCCATACCGGCAAAGCCGTCCTCCGGGTGCGGGTGAGCTGCCAAAACCTCCAGGTCAGATTCAAAGCCTTTGATAAAGCCCTTGTGCTTTTCAATCTCCTCCGGGAAATATTTGAGCAACTGATCCTCCAAGCGGTACTGCTTACTCTGGTGGTCGGCTTTCATCAGCTTCAGGCGGGATACCTCCACATCCAGATCCATACGCTCTTTGATACGGGGGTCTCCGGCGCACAGAGCCTTGATCTCGGCAAAGGAAAGCGCCGTTTCATCCACATCATCGCAGGAGCGCACCGGCGATTTAGAAGTCATGATCTGGCTGATGAATTTCTGCTTATTTTCCACGGTCTGGTCGGGTAAGAGATGGACATTGCTGCCCATCCCTCCCCTAAGAACCGTACGTGAGAGTTTCCCCTCATACGGC